>NZ_JBQKUM010000041.1:0-45666 GCF_054968605.1 Pseudoalteromonas sp. G5_S1_14_S5
TAGTTATGGTCAAATATCTATTTTAAATGATTCAAGACATCTCTAAGGCATATCAAGAGACTCAACACCCATGTTGAATAGCGTAAATGCATAAATATCTGCAGTAAGATCGATAGCTTTACTCAATGGCATTCCAGCACCGTGCCCCGCATTAACATCAATACGAATCATCACAGGCGCACCACCGTCGTGCTTTTCTTGTAGCTCAGCGATGAACTTATAAGAGTGAGCAGGCACCACACGGTCATCATGATCAGCCGTCGTAACCAGTGTTGCTGGATAATCGACACCACGTACAACATTATGAACTGGAGAATAACCAAGCAGGTATTCAAACATCTCTTTGTTTTGTTCAGATGTACCGTAGTCATACGCCCAGCCTTCGCCAGAGGTGAATGTGTGGTAGCGCAGCATGTCTAGTACCCCAACCGCAGGCAGGGCCACTTGGAATATCTCTGGCCTTTGAGTCATACAGGCCCCCACAAGTAGGCCACCATTAGAGCCACCACGAATCGCTAGCTTGTCGCTACTGGTGTAGTTTTCTGAGATTAGGAATTCTGCTGCAGCGATAAAGTCATCAAACACATTCTGCTTTTTCTGCTGAGTACCTGCTTTGTGCCACGTCTTCCCATACTCACCTCCGCCTCTCAGATTAGGAACTGCGTACACGCCACCAAGTTCCAACCAACCGCCCACCGTGCCCGAGAAAGAGGGCGTAAGGCTGACATTAAAGCCGCCATAAGCGTACAACATGGTTGGGTTATTGCCGTCCAGTTTTAGCCCCTTCTTATAAGAGATAAGCATTGGAACCTGAGTGCCATCTTTTGAGGTATAGAAGACCTGTTTAGATTCAAATTTATCCGACTCAAACGGAGACTCAGAGTGCTGATAGATTTCTGAGTTTCCAGATTCAACATCAAACGAGAAAATAGTCGGCGGCGTAACATAGTTGGTAAAGGTGTAATAAAGCTGAGTTTGTTCTGTTTTCCCACCCAAGCCGCTGGCCGTTCCTAATCCTGGCATGTGGAGCTCTCGAACTAGGTTACCTTGGTAATCAAGCTGATCAATTTTGGATACTACATCCACCATGTAGTGCGCGAACAAGTACCCTCCACCTGTACTGATGTCTAACGGCTGTGGCTTCTCTGAGATGACATCTCGCCACTGCTCAGTACGTGTGTCAAAGCTCACGACCTTGCCGTTCGGAGCATTAAGATTGCTGTACAGAATGAAGGTCTCATCCTGGTTATCGATGAGATACGTGTCGCTATCCACATGACCAATCAGAGTGTTCAACGATTGTTCTTGTGAATTTAAGTCGATATAGAACAGTCGGTTACCCGACGTGGATTCTTTCCCAAGAATAATTAAGTAACGATCGTCTTCGGTAGTGTAGCCGGACACATAACGGTGCTGCTCATCGTTGCTTTCGCCAAAGATCACCTTGTCATTGGCTTGCTCTGTACCTAGCTCATGGAAGTACAATTTGTGTTGCTCAGTGCGAGCAGAGAGTTCACTACCATCGGGCTTATCGTAGCTTGAGTAGTAAAATCCGCGATTGCCTAACCAAGAGATGCCAGTAAATTTGGCGTCGGTGATTTCTGTTTCGAGCTGCTGCTTAGTCTCGGTGTCAATCACGAAGATCTTGCGCCAGTCACTGCCGCCCTCAGAAATACTGTACGCCACTAAGCTATAGTCTTTCGAAAACGACACTAAGCCCAGAGATGTGGTGCCATCTTCCGAGAAGGTGTTCGGGTCTAAGAATATTTCGGTCGGCAGCCCCTCTTTCTGACGATAGAGAATGCTGTGGTTTTGCAAGCCATCATTCTTATAGAAGTAGGTGTAATCACCTCGGACAAATGGCTGCGAGCTCTTCTTGTAGTCTTGCGCTTTTGCCAAGCGCTCTCGCAGTTCTGCGCGGTAGGAAATCTGAGCAAGGTAATCAAACGTGACTGCATTTTGGCTCGCTACCCACTGTGCGGTTCCGTCACTTCTGTCATCTTCTAGCCAGCGATAAGGGTCTTCGATTATCTGACCAAAATAGTCATCGCTGACAATCTGTTTATTGGTGATTGGATATTGATACTCTTTTAAATAGCTCATCGTGATCCTTATTAAAAATAGTGAGAAATCGTCAGGTAACGCGTTCTTATATGTTCAATCAATAACTTAATCTTGTTGGGCGGCTGGCGAGTAAAAGGGTAAACCGCATAAATACCCAACGTCTTGCCCACCTAATGCCACTTTTCTTAGCGCGGTCGCGTTGTCCGTCGAGAAAGAGCCCGAAACGCGCACGATATATTTGTCGTTGTCGGTTCGACCGTTAAACCTGGGGGCATATTACAAAACTCGGCAACGGCGTCTGCCAAAATCAAATCTCTAGAGATAGTGGGCACTGACATTTTGATATGACCGCTGACATTTTCACCAAATTATAAAACTGCGTCCATAGCCTCTTGAGTCGCCTGCTTCACATTTTTGGCTCCGTGCAAAATTGCCTTGCCCGCTTCAGTCAGGGTCAATTTACGCGTCGTTCGATATAATAATTGCACGCCAATTAATTTGTAAGGTTATTTTGTTCTGCCACCTTACTGAAACTGCCCAGATCTACTACTTGGTGATGACAGGCATCATCGGCCTAGTGTTTATCTTCGCCTTCGATATGATCGACACACTTATGTAGACCATAAGTTATTCCCCCTAATTAAAGCAGCCCAAACCAAGCTCTAAAAGAAGAAGAATAACATCTCTACTTATCATGGTTCTCCTACCAGGCTGGAAGACTACATCGGTTGGTTGGACGACAACTTCGATCCGTCGATTTCATGGAAAGACCTAGAGTGGATCCGTGATTTCTGGGACGGCCCAATGGTTATCAAAGGCATTCTCGACGAAGAAGATGCAAATACGCGGTGAGATTTGGCGCAGACGGTATCGTCGTTTAAAACCACGGTGGTCATCAGCTTGATGGTGTTCTATCGAGTGCTAAAGCACTGCCTTCGATTGCTGATGCAGTTAAAGGCGACACCAAGATTATGGTCGACTTTAGCATTCGCATGGGCTTAGATGTGGTTCGCATGATGGCACTTGGCGCAGACTGCACCTTGCTTGGCCGCTCTTTCGTATATGCATTAGCAGCGCAAGGACAAGCCTGCGTTGAGAACTTATTCGACCTATACGACAAAGAGATGTGCGTGGCGATGACATTAACTGGCACAAAGACAATCAAAGACTTAACTCGTGAATCTTTGGTGGGGTTAGATTAAGCCGTTGATTCACTATAATGCTTTGATCTACTTAGACTGAAGTTCAATTGGTGTCACAGCAATTCCACTGCCGTTGTGACACCGTTTAAGCACCGGAAAATAAAAAGCTAGGGCGTGTTGATCTTTCGAGCTGATTTTTGCAACGAGCTGCTTGGTATTTATACAAGGCAGAGGCGTTGATGTGTAGCTCGCCTACATGAGAAGCCGATAACGCAGTAGAAATTGCCAGCAAACGCTGCCCGAAGGGTTCAGCTAAAGCGTTTTACTCTTTGTTTAGAGGGATTTGCTTAGAGTGACTAGGCGACTTCCCCCTCGCCGCGATTAAAATGCTTTTGTCTTGAACAAAATTTAACCACAAAAGACCAACACGCCCTGAACAGTGCCAAATAAGAAGCACAAGGAAGCAAAGATGGAAACAAACACATCCCATGAGCGGGTAATTGACGCCAAGGCTTATCAGCAGCTTGAGGCGATACTGGCTCAAAGAATAGAAACGGAACGCATTGTCACGCAAGAGGCAAATCGATTGGCTTACGGCACCGATGCGAGTTTTTATCGCTTGGTGCCGAAAATGGTTCTAAGGCTTAAAAACCTAGACGAAGTGATATTCACTATTCAAAGCTGTCGTGAACTGGGCATTCATTTTACCTTCCGCGCGGCAGGTACCAGCCTTTCGGGACAAGCGGTTTCAGATTCCGTACTTATCACTCTAACCGACGATTGGCGTGGCCATGAGATCGTCGATAACGGCAATCAAATCATTCTTCAGCCCGGTGTGATTGGTGCCGATGCCAACAAATACCTTGCCCCATTTCAACGTAAAATCGGTCCAGATCCAGCTTCCATCAACACCTGTAAGATTGGTGGTATTGCCGCGAACAACGCCAGTGGCATGTGTTGCGGTACCGCGCAAAACTCCTATCGCACCGTCGCAAGCATGAAAGTCGTTTTAAGCGATGGCACCCTGCTCGATACCGCAGACAGTGCTAGCGTTGAGGCATTCAAACAATCACACAAAACGCTGTTTGATGGCATTGTTGAACTGCACCGTCAAACCAGCTCGAACCAAGAACTGGCCGACAGAATCCGCCACAAGTATCGCCTTAAAAACACTACGGGCTATGCACTAAATGCATTGGTCGATTATCACGATCCAATCGAAATTATTAAACACCTGATGATTGGTTCAGAAGGCACGCTAGGCTTCATTGCCGAGATCACTTACAACACGGTGATTGAACACCCGAATAAAGCCTCTGCACTGCTGGTGTTTGCCGACATCGAGCAAGCCAGTAAAGCCGTAACTACGCTGTCCAAGACTCCGGTTGCTGCTGTTGAGCTGATGGATGGTAGGGCGCTACGTTCTGTCGCTGATAAGCCGGGTATGCCTGCGTTCATGCCAAGCTTAAATCTAGAATCTGCAGCTATTTTGGTGGAATCTCACGCCAGCTCCCAGCAGGACTTAGATTTACATTGTCAATCAATTTTGGATGCATTGGCTGATTACACGATTATTGAATCTGTTCCTTTCACTTCCGATCCGAAGACTGTCGTTACCCTGTGGGGCATTCGCAAAGGCATGTTCCCAGCCGTTGGCGCCGTGCGTGAAGTCGGTACTACCGTTATCATTGAAGATATTGCTTTCCCAGTTGAAAACCTAGCGAATGGTATCCGAGAGCTGCAAGAGCTATTCGATAAATACGACTACAACGAGGCGATCATTTTTGGCCACGCCCTAGAAGGCAACCTGCACTTTGTGTTTACTCAAGGCTTTGATAGCCAAGAAGAGATCGACCGTTACGGTGGTTTCATGGATGACGTTGCCGAACTTGTCGCCGTGAAATATCAAGGTTCTCTGAAAGCGGAACACGGCACGGGCCGCAACATGGCACCTTACGTAGAATTGGAATGGGGTACAGATGGCTACGCCTTGATGCAACAGATCAAAGCGCTGTTCGATCCAGAAAGACTGCTCAACCCTGGCGTTATCATCAACGACAATCCAAACTCCCACATCACAAACTTAAAGCCAATGCCCGCAGCCGACGACCTTGTCGACCGCTGTATTGAATGTGGGTTCTGTGAGCCTGTTTGTCCGTCTCGTACACTGACCTTATCACCTCGCCAACGCATCGTGTTGTATCGAGAACTGCAACGCCGCCGAGCTGCTGGTGAAGAGATACAAGCCAGTGAACTAGAAAAAACCTTCGAATACCTTGGTATTGATACCTGCGCGGTAACAGGCCTGTGTGCTGAGCGTTGTCCGGTAGGCATTAATACGGGTGACTTGGTGAAGAAGCTTCGTGTTGCCAAGTATGAGAAGTTCACGCCAATCGCTAAGTGGACTGCAGATCATTTCTCGACCACCACTAAGCTGGCCAAGGCTGGCCTCAAAACCAACCAAATGGCGAGCAAAGTACTAGGTGCCAACACGGTCGGCAAGCTAACAAATGGCCTGCGCTCAGTAACCAAAGGCGCAACACCAGTTTGGATGCCTGAGATGCCGCAACCCAACATTCACTCACTCACGGGTTCACCAATGACAGCCGCAACGTCGAACAGCGCTAAGAAGGTGGTTTACCTCCCTTCGTGTACCAGTCGAACTATGGGGCAGCAAAGCGATGCGAGTGATCAACGCCCTCTTACTGAAGTGACCATGTCTTTGCTTAACAAAGCCGGATTTGAGGTCATCCTGCCGAAAAAACTAGACGACCAATGTTGCGGTATGCCTTACGACAGTAAAGGGATGAACGGTCTAGCCCAATCTAAAGCACAACAGCTCGAAGAAGTATTATGGCAAGCGAGTCTTCAGGGAGAATACCCAATATTGATGGACACCAGCCCGTGTGCCAAACGCAGTATTGAGCAGTTCACCAAGCCGTTAGAAGTACTAGAACCGACAGGGTTTGTGAATCAATACTTGCTAGAGCACCTGACGCTAGAGCCACTGAAAGAAACCGTAATGCTGCATGTCACTTGTAGCTCTCGCCGAATGGGCTTAGAAGGGGCGATGTTAAACCTTGCGAAGGCCTGTACCGAAGAAGTGATTGTTCCAGATCATATTCAATGTTGTGGCTGGGCGGGTGACAAAGGCTTCACTACACCAGAATTGAATGAAGCGGCAGTTCACCCACTTAAAGAACAAGTGCCAAGTAACTGCACTCGTGGTTTTAGCAACAGCCGAACCTGTGAAATCGGTTTATCACATCACAGCGGCATTCCGTATCAGTCGATCTTGTAATTAGTGGATGAAGTCGCGCAATAGCTCAACTCATACTGCGTGCGACGAACTCTAACTGAAAACGAAAAATGGCAGCCTAATCAGGCTGCCATTTCTTTATTCGGCTTGAAATATATGCTTAAACTAGATGCTATTGAGCTAAGACTACAAAGCCTTATGTTGTTGGGCTAGGCGCATCAACTCTTCTGGCGAGTAGTGTTCTGCCTCTGCACCTTTGGCGATGAGATCAATCACTTGGAACTCACTCATGTCACCAAACTCTTTAGTCAAGTAATCACGAAACGCTTTTTCGTTCGGCCATTTTCCTCGCACGATATAACCCTCTTCTTTGTCGAAATCTTCCGTCTCAAAGAAAGAAAAGTCGGTCATACCAATATTGTGGCAATACAAAACGAGATACATGTTTACTCCTCAAAATGGGTGGATTAATAAAAACTTACCGGAAGATAGAAATCGAGTTCGAACACTTCATCACTATTCAAAAAATGATTCTGATGATAGTGCACATAAGCTGGTGTTGAACGCTGCTTGAAACCTGATGTAGGTAACCACTTTTCTAACACCATACTGATTTGTGGTAGCAACTCTCCATAACGGCCATTGAGTCGAAACACAGCATGCAAACCGCCGGGAATAACCATCTGATTAACCACGCTGCGGTACTTAATAGGTTCGCAGATCGCGATACATGCTACATAGCGACACTGATCCATCTCAACCCAAGCAGGATTTGAATGGTGCAAACCAAACTGGGTCGAAAAATCACGCTGTTCGGCATTCGCCCACGCTTTCAATATCAACCATGCATTACGAATAGAACGATTATAACCAGTGTGTCGAACATAGGCTGCCGTGCGCTCTGGTGTTTCGACTATTTTGGGCTCGGGTAGCTTGCGCTGTGCGACATTTTGATAACCAGCCGCCACCTCAGGATCTTTCAAATAAGGCTTTTCGGCGATCTGTAAATCGTGTTTGCGCCACTCGCCCGGAGACATATCAAAGGTCGCTTTAAATGCTCGGCTAAACGAAGACACCGAACTGAAACCACATTTATTCGCTATCTCAACCACCGACGAGCTAGTATCAAACATCAACTGATTAGCGGCATACTCCATCCGAGTGCGTCGGATATATTGATGCAGCGACTCCCCCACCACACTTTTGAAGGTGCGATGAAAGTGTTGCTCTGAGTAGGCTGCTATCTCAGATAACGCTTTGGCAGACAGCGGCTGGCTGATGTCTTGATGAATATGGAAAAGAACATCATTGATTCGAGATATGTGTTGACGTGATATCGTTTAAATAGCATAAATGGACATGTTTAAGAGCATAAATGGACACGCTAGTTTTTACAATTGCCGTGTAATATCAAGCGATAGAATAAAAACGAAAAACGACGAGACATAAAACATGGAAATCGCACAGTCATTACAACAAATTCAATCTTCATATATTCGAGAGATCCTCGCAGCAGCAAGCGATCCAAACGTTATCTCACTGGCTGGTGGTCTGCCGGATGAGAAAACCTTCCCAATCGATTTAATGAAGCCAACGCTAGAAAACCTAGCGAACATGCCTGAAGTTTTCCAATACGGCTCGACCTCGGGTTACGGCCCTTTGCTTGACCACCTGACACAAAGCTACCAATTGCCAGAAACTCACACAGCGATGATCTGTACTGGTTCTCAGCAGGGCTTGGACTTGATCGCTCGTGCATATGTCGATCCCAATGATGTGGTAGTAATGGAAGCACCGAGCTACTTGGGTGCGATGCAAGTGTTTGGTTTGGTTCAAGCAAACATTGTGACTGTGTCTCAAACTGAATTTGGACCTAACCTAGATGAACTAGAAACGTGTTTTGCCGAGCAATCGCCAAAGATGTTCTACGCGGTGCCAGATTTCCATAACCCAACTGGCGTATGCTGGACAACAGAGACTCGCCAAAAAGTAGCTGAACTGTGTATCAAATACAACGTGGCATTCATAGAAGATGCACCATACCGAGAGCTACGTTTCACAGGCATAGAGCTACCGTTGGTTTCGTCTTTCTGCCCTGACAACTCTATCGTTCTTCGTTCATTCTCTAAGATTGCATCACCTGGTTTACGTATTGGTGCAGTAACAGGCAAGCGCAGCTACCTTGAGCCATTGATCAAAGTGAAGCAGGGCGCAGATTTGCACTCAAGCGTTCCTATGCAGGCCCTACTGCTTGGCCTTCTAAAACACCAAGACTTTAACGTCCACATGGAGAGCATTCGTTCAATGTACAAGTCTCGCTATGAAGTGCTGTTTTCAGAACTAGAAAAACAACTGCCTGCTGACTGCGTATTGAAGGCGGTCGATGGCGGCATGTTCATTTGGGTTGAGATTCCAGAGTGCGATACTTTTGAACTGGCTAAAACCCTACTTTCAAATGGTGTGGCGGTTGTACCAAGCCCAGTATTCTATCCAAAGCCGGAGGGAGCAAAAGCTGCACTGCGCTTAAACTTCACTAACGCTAATCCAGAAGAACTGACTGAAGCAGTGAAACGCTTAGCAGAAGTACTTAACCCAGCGTAATCTCTGATTAAGTAAGACAGATTCAACACCAAGCCCTACTGTATTTGTATAGCAGGGCTTTTTCGTTCCTCAAACCATAAATCCACAATAAAATAGGTGATAAATAGCCCTACACTTGGTTGGTTTTTGTCCTACACCGCCTTAGTTATACTGCGGCGGATTTTAATAAGCCATCATGACGAGCTAGGTTTCAATGCCCAGCTATGATCAGAATAGGCAACCGCTCTGGATTTACGTTCCAGCTCGCAGAAAGGAAAAACCATGTCTCAATATGTTGTATGTGCTCTGTATAAATTCGTAGCACTTGATGATTACCAAGAAATTCGCCAACCGCTAACTGAGCTTCTAGAAGCTAATAACATCCGCGGTACTTTGTTACTCGCAAGTGAAGGTATCAACGGTACCGTTGCAGGTAAGCGCGAATCCATCGACGCTCTTCTTCAATGGTTCAAGCAAGACGACCGCCTAGCGGATGTTGTTTACAAAGAGTCGTTCAACGACGAACAACCATTCAACCGCACCAAGGTTAAGCTTAAGAAAGAGATCGTAACCATGGGTGTTGAAGGCATCGACCCTCGCCATGTTGTCGGTACTTACGTTAAGCCAAACGAATGGAACGACCTTATCTCTGATCCAGATGTGATCTTGGTTGATACTCGTAACGACTACGAAGTAGACATCGGCACATTCAAAAACGCGGTAAACCCAAACACGGAAACTTTCCGTGAATTCCCTCAGTACGTTGAAGACAATCTAGACCCTAAGAAGCACAAGAAAGTCGCGATGTTCTGTACGGGTGGTATTCGTTGTGAAAAATCAACAGCCTACATGAAAGAGCAAGGCTTTGAAGAGGTTTACCATCTTGAAGGCGGCATTCTAAAATACCTAGAAGAAGTGCCTGAAGAAGAGAGCATGTGGGAAGGCGATTGCTACGTGTTTGATGGCCGTGTTGCCGTTAACCACCAGCTAGAAAAAAGTGGCTACGATGTATGTAACGCTTGTCGTCTACCAATCACAGAGGAAGACAAAGCCTCTGAGCACTTCGAGAAAGGCGTAAGCTGCCCTAAGTGTTTCGATAAGCACACGGACGAGCAGAAAGCGCGTTTCCGTGAGCGTGAAAAACAAGTTCAGCTATCAAATGCACGCGGCGAAACTCACGTAGGTGGTGATGCAGCTCACCTAATCGAGCAACGTAAGAAAGAAAAGTTGGCATACAAAGAGCAACAACGCTCTGGTAAAAAAGCGAAATAATCTCTTAGTAGAAACGCTATAGCGATCAACGCAACTGATAGAACAAAGGGCATCAGCGAATCCACTTGGGCACGCTAATGCCCTTTTTTGATCCTAATCTCGCTTTGTGTTTTGAACCACATTTATCTTCAAAAATAGGTTCTATACTGAATTTAATTGAACGAAAGAGGAAGTGCCAATGCTCAATGAAAACCATGCCTTTATCTTAGATTTCCCAGAGCTGAAATTAGACATTGTGCAACTCAACCACGACGACGAAAAGTTCAAAGCAGACATGCAAAAGTACCATCAGCTTGATTATGACATCCGTGAATTAGAAATATCAGGCAGTCCGATTGATGACGACAGCATGCACAACCTCAAAGTAGAACGCTTGGAGCTCAAAGACGTGCTACACAAACAACTCACTCGACATCACGCACTGAAAATGGTTTAGCCAAACTTCTGACAATATAACTTTCAAGGCCACGTATCTACGTGGCTTTTTCATTTAGTATAAATCTCAGCCGCTTATGGTATTGTTTGCTTATCCAAGATTCAGGACAAGGAAATAGAAAGAATGACAAGCAAATGCGAAGAACTTAGGTTAGAAGCCGTCTTAAGCTCCGAGTTTGACGAGCTGTTTGACTGCGTTAAGCAAGGTATCTTCGAACACGTCAACAATGTATTTGGCTGGGATGACGAGTTTCAGCGCAACCGCCTCTCAAACGACTACCACTCTTCTTGGTTCCATTGGGTGTATAGAGACTCTCAAAAGGTCGGGCTTACCTGCTTCAAACCTTACGACAACGCATACCACATTCACTTATTGATTATTTTCCCTCAAAATCAAAGCCAAAACATCGGTCAACAAGTCATGATGCTGATTCACAATAAAGCTCGCATAGAACAGCGAAACCAAGTCACCCTATCTAGCTTCAGGTGCAACAGTCGCGCCATCCAATTTTATGAAGGCCTTGGCTATCAAGTTGTTGATATCAGTGATGAGGATTTTGTCGGAATGACTCTCTCCCTTAATAACTATTTATAAGTCGTTAATTAGGAAGAGAGTAAAACATGAACGTATATCCAATTTATTCAACAATGAAGGGAAGCCCCAACCATTCTCGCCTGCTACTACGGGTTCTCCAGTCAGATATTCATAGAGAGTCGGTGCTAACGGTTGAATCTGATTAATAATTGCCAAATCTTCAGGGCTGTTAGTTAAATAGGTGTAGCTCTCTGGCAATTTGTCCATATCTTGCTAAACGCCAATATCAAACAGCGCATCGTAGATCACAACCATGTTCGCAATGAAGTATTCATCGATTCGAATACCCTCATGATGTCCGGTTGCTTCTGTGGACGTATCAGGCTCTTTGTAATCAGAATCAGGCGCATCACCCACATAGATAGAGGCTATGTTCAAAGCCTCTTAATACCTCATCATCGTAGACTGTCGATAGGTATGCTTTGAACACATCTTCACTTCCCAAGCCCGAATAGCGATCGTAGTAACTATAGAGAAAGTAGTCCAAAGGAATGGAGTAAGTCGGGTTAGACAACTGAGCGATCACCCGTGCTTTCGTTTTAGCATCTAAAGGCTGTGCGAGATAATGTGACCGAATAACTCAGGCTGAAAGCACCTGATTTTTCAAAACCTCACTTGAACTGAATACGCCACCAATGGCAGGCGTTGTCGACATATCGGCAACACTAGACGTTGATAAAACCGCTAAAGAAAGAGTGCTAAATAAAATGGTACGGCCACGACTTGGGAATAGAAACTCATCAAATATCCTTAGTTTAATGTGTTTTTATAAATTTAAGTTATTGTTCCAGTTTAGTTAAATAACCCAAACACGCCCACTTAAGCGCCACTTTTTAACAAGCTATCATATGAACAAACCGCACTTTGCACTCGATACTGAAACTGATTCACAAGATGTAGGCGAATACCCCTACAAACGCTTACCGCTGCCATCTTCCCACATCACTTCACACTCTTCTTTAATGGCTGCTTTTAATAGCTCTACCAACGGAAATGCTCGGCTGCCAATGTTTACTGGCGCTTCAACAACTTCATCTTCATTGTCGTCATCCATATCGTCTTGCTCTACAGCTTGATTTTGCTCCGCAGCGATTGCAGTACGCAGGTTATTCAATGCTTGAGGAACCTCTGAAGCATCAATCGCTCCTGGGATCTTGCCACTATGTCCGAGCATTTTAATAAACTGTAGGCCTACTTCACCAAACATCGTGACACTTGCGTGCGCCTTGCAACTGAATGTGATTAACATAATTGGTCCCTTGATAATTCAATAGTAAAAGAACTATGTGGAGTAAATTGTTGGAAAGCAAGCACATTATCGGCCGCTTGCTTTTGGCGAGCTGCACCACCAGTGATATTCATCACCATTCAGAATGCGTTAACCAACCTTTCATATGAAATCTTGATAATAGTCACATTAAATGATCACCGAAGGCTCCGCATTGACCATTATTTAATCTAGTATTAATACCATTATCAAAATTAGTGGCACAAATCACATGAACAGGCTTGTGGGAAGGCACCTTGAAGAAATGGCGGATCTCCGCTCTACGCGAAAACAAAAAATCGTCTACTCCTTTTCACTGACTGCTGCCACGCTCTTTATCTTTTACACATGGGCTTACTTTCAGGGGCAACACTACACGCTGTCCATGTTTGAGCTGTGCTTCGCTTTTATCGCTATCGCCAACGCGATTTATGTAAGAAAAGTCTACAGCCCTGAGTACTCCGAGTTAATTCTTAGCTGTGTACTGCTTGTGCAAGGCGTCATCTTATTTTTATACAGCTATGCCATTCCCAACCGCATACTTTGGCTTTACCCAATTTTAGCAGCCGTTATTTTCATCAACGACTTCAGAGTTGGGGTCATCCTAAGCACCTCTTTTTGTCTATTCATAAGTACACTGATCACCGCATTACCTAGTAATTTTTCTCTACCTTTTAACAGCACACATCGCTTTATTCTTAGCTTGTTTACCATGAGCTTGGTGTGTCATACCTCCGCTTACTACTACACCAAAGCAGTAAGCTACATTCAGCGTTTGTATAAAGAAGGGATCGAAGACTTAGCTTACCGAGACCAACTCACTGGACTAGCAAATCGATGGAGCTTTGAACGTTGGGCCATTGAGAAGCTAACAACCGTTGATAGTGAGCGATCACTTACTGCATTAGTTTTTTTAGATATCGATGATTTTAAAGGGATCAATGACAGTTATGGACACGATGTTGGCGACAGTGTGTTGCAGCACTTTGCGAACCGCTTGAGCAACAATATTCGAACTCGAGATCGAAAAAGTCACGAATACGACTATTCGATTGCGCGTTTTGCGGGCGATGAATTTGTATTAATGCTCTACGATATCCCGACCCGAAAAGACCTCGACGGTATCCTGGACCGAATCTGTGGTTTGTTCGAAAGCGGCTGCCAAACAAATGAAAGAATAAAAGAGCTAACGCTCAGTGTTGGTGTGTCTTTGTACCCACAAGACGCGCAAGATTTACATGAGTTAACGAGATGTGCGGATAAAGCCATGTATGTTGCTAAGCATTCAGGCAAGAACCGATACGCTTATTATCATGACAACCCGGTTTCAACTTTGAAAGAAGAGTGTCCGATGGACAGCATCTATGAAGAAGCCGAACCCCCTGAACGTGAAGAGAATATTCAAACTAACGTAGAAGGGAACAATGTAACACTACTAAAAACTCGCCAGCGTTAACCAACCATATACATAGCCCATAAGCTGACAAGACCAATAACAATAATCCAAACCACTTGCCGAACTCGGCTTCGGTTTTCCCACTTAGATCTAGTGACGGTTTTAAGCGCGGATTCCTTTGCCGAATGCACAAAAGGCGCTTCAACTTCGCGCTTTTTGATACGACGTTTCACCGCGTTATTCGCAACCTCAGTGAAACGTTGACCTTGATCTGTCGTAAAGTCATTTTCAAAGCCCATTCGACCGTGCCTTTCGCCATGTTTTTGTTGTACTGCCATAGCGGCCTCCTTGGCGGTCTACCTTATACTGAGTATATACTTAATTTAATATTGTTACCTGTTCAAAATTTTCGAATAAGTCACTCAACGCAGTACCCTCTTCTTTATAAATTAAATTCCATACACTAGCCCTATTCAAGCTTATGAGGGTTTCAATATGTCAAATGTAAGAACCATAGAACATGTAATCTCAGCCCATGCAACGTCCGATGGCGATGGGGTTAAAATCCAAAGAGTTGCTGGTTTTAATGACAAACGCTTCTCTCCATTTTTGATGATTGATGAACTCAAATCAGATGAGAGCAAAGACTATGTTGGCGGCTTTCCTCCCCACCCTCACCGTGGGATAGAGACACTCACCTATATGCTGCAAGGTCACTTTCAACATAAAGACCACATGGGCAATGTCGGAGAACTTCGTAGTGGTGGGGCACAATGGATGGCTGCAGGCCGTGGCGTTATTCACAGTGAAATGCCGATGATGGAGGAAGGTGCACTTCATGGTTTTCAGATTTGGATAAATCAACCAGCCAAAGACAAAATGAAGCCAGCGCAATACCATGACTTCCAAAACGAAACTATTACTGAACACCAAAGTGAGCAAAGCGGTTTACTAAGAGTTATTGCGGGTGGGTTTGAATTACTGAATTCTGCTGCTGACACTTTAAAAATACAAGGACCACTACAACAAACGGGCGTGCCACTGAGTGTTTCAGATTGGCGAGCGAGCATTGGGCATCAAATCTCACTAAGCACTAACACCAGTCACAATGCCATGACTTATGTTTACAAGGGCAGCCTTAAAAATGGTGAAAAGATCATAAGCCAAGGTCAACTGGCGTTCCTAACAAGCGCTGAAGTTCTATATTTAGAAAGCCAAGAGGATTCTGGTGCGCTTATCTTTATCGGAGAGCCAATCGATGAAACGGTTGTACATTATGGTCCATTTGTCATGAACTCTATGGAAGAAATTGAACAAACCATTCAAGACTATAACAGCGGCGTATTTAAAACTTATTAGTGTTTGGTTTGGACTTTTGAGGGATTGAGAAGATAACAACGAATTTGGTCGTTGATTTGATGACTGTAAAACAAGTGACACTATCCACTGCCGGTTATTATGACTTATTTAACCACGCTCTTAGAGCGTGGTTTTTTCTTATTGGAGAGAAGCCAGCTCACTTTCCCCTAAAGGTACTCACATAGATAAGCCGTTGCTTCTTTTACTTGTAAGTCGAAAGATGAATCGCCAGCAACGTCAAAAAACTCACCAGATTGATATGTGGTCCAGCCTTCATCACCAACACGTTTTACCGTTAGTGCACCTTTTACAACCGTCATCTTTTCTGGAGCCGCCGTACCGAAGGTATATTCGCCCGCAGCCATTACCCCAACACTCACATCAGCACCAGATTGGTTAAACGCCAGCGATTTTACGCCACCTTCAAAGTATGTGTTTTCTTTAATCATTGTACTTCCTTGTTATATTAAAATTGCAGTTATTGGGCTTAGCGAATAAGCCTATATGTAAACTTGGGTGATAATTGTTTTAACCAATTCACGACTTTCCTACAAGAAATAAATACGCATAACTTAAGATTTACTGACAGCAACTTGCATTGATGACATAAATATTGGTGGTAATATTCAAAGAAACATCAAAGCAAGCCTATTTATCGTAACATTGGATCTTGCTTCTAACTCTTCTAACGATCTTTGCAAACAAAGGTTTTAATTTATAGACTTAAAGACGGTACAAGCAAAAAATGAAGAGATAATGGCAAAAAAGCCCACTAAAAGCAGAGATATATTTGCCAACTCACTACTCTACGGCTTTCTATTAGCAGGTTTTATGATTGCCGTCACCGCTGTTTATTTTGCTTATCAAGCCCACCAAAAGTCTGTCAGCCCAAGCAACGTACATGGTAATTGGATTGAGGTTGGTGCTCCACCATACAATACCGACATCCTGACCCTTTCTGAAAAAGGGGTGATGATGAATCATCGCCTTATCACCACTTCGTTTGAGTTTGACGGTAAAATCGTCACGATAAATACAGGCTCTGGACCAAGGGTTTACACCATCAGTGGTACCTACGACTCACCTCGCCTAAAACGACTGGAGCCAAGCACACCTGCCCAGCAATTTATTAAAGAAGGCTTTGAGCATACCGCTACCGGTGATAATCACAGTGTCATGCAACAAAGAAGAGCTTCATTAGCTGAGCAATTCAAAAGATAGCCTTCAATCGCCAAAATCACTCCACCAACACGCTTCATACCTCCCCTGCCTAGCCGCCACTACTTTGTGATACCGCTTCAACTAAACAATATTTTCATGCAGATTGTCGCAACTTTACACAACTTCATGTCGTGAAGTTTCACATATAAGGTTTTCATGCTAATAGAAATTTAATTTTATAAAACATGGACTCGACCTCTCACTCATTAAGCAACAATTTTGTAACAAGATACAATTTTTTAGTTGTCCATCGAAAACAGATTTATTTTCAGTTATGAAATTAAAACTCTCTCGAATACTGACGGAGAAGCTCCTTTAAAACTGATCGGAGCAACTTATGGGGCCATTTGGTTCTCGTAACCTTCAAAGAATGAGAGAAATAGTATGATTCGTTTTAATACCTGTGCTGCGAGCATTGCTCTAACGCTATCTGGTACAGCTTTAGCTGCTCCAACAGCACCTAGCATCGACATGTACGGTTCCAACAACCTACAGTTTTCTAAAATTGAACTCGCGATGGAAACAACTTCTGGCTACAACCAGATGGTTAAGTATCATGACAAAGCAAAAGTCGACGTTAAGTTTAATCAGTGGAGCGGAACGTCAGGAAACACGTACAACATCTACTTTGATGGCGTTAAGGTTGCGACCGGTCCAATCACGGGCAGCCAAACTACAGCTTCATTCGAATACGGTCAGGGCGGCTTATTTGATATGGAAATCGAAGCGTGTGACGAAACGGGTTGTAGCAAGAGTGCACCCGCAAAGATCACCATCGCCGATACGGATGGTGCACACTTAGCACCACTAGCAATGAACATTGATCCAAACAACAAGTCATACAATACAGACCCAAATACAGTAGTGGGTACTTACTTTGTTGAATGGGGCATCTATGGCCGCGATTACACAGTCGACAACCTACCCGCTGATAACTTGACCCATATCCTTTATGGCTTCATACCAATTTGTGGTCCTAACGAGTCAGTGAAATCGGTTGGCGGTAACAGCTATAACGCACTCATGACGGCATGTCAGAGTGTCAACGATTACGAAGTAGTGATTCATGACCCATGGGCAGCTTTCCAGAAAAGTTTCCCTCAAGCAGGTCACGAATACAGCTCACCAATCAAGGGCAACTATGCAATGATGATGGCGCTCAAGCAGCGTAATCCTGATCTGAAAATCATCCCTTCAATTGGCGGTTGGACCCTGTCAGACCCATTCTTCGATTTCACAACTAAAGCAAACCGTGACACCTTCGTCGCATCGGTTAAGAAGTTCCTAAATACATGGAAGTTCTATGACGGTGTGGATATCGATTGGGAATTCCCAGGTGGCGGCGGTGCTGCGCCAGATCTTGGTGACCCAGTAAATGATGGCCCAGCTTATATCGCACTAATGGCAGAACTGCGCGCAATGCTTGATGAGTTAGAAGCCGAAAATGGTCGTACTTACGAACTCACATCAGCGATCGGTGTTGGTCACGACAAAATTGAGGATGTGGATTACGGTGATGCTATCCAGTACATGGACTACATCTTTGCGATGACTTACGACTTCTACGGAGGTTGGAACAATGTGTTAGGTCACCAAACAGCATTAAACTGCGGTAACTTCATGCGTCCTGGCCAGTGTGATGGCTCTGGCATTGATGAAAATGGCAAACCATACACAGGCCCTGCTTACACCACTGACAACGGTATCCAATTACTGCTTCAGCAAGGTGTTCCAGCTAACAAGCTTGTCGTAGGTACAGCAATGTACGGTCGTGGTTGGGAAGGCGTACTACCATCAACACTCTCCGACCCAAGCGACCCTATGACAGGTGTCGGTAATGGCAAGCTGAAAGGCAGCACTGCACAAGGTGTATGGGAAGATGGCGTTATCGACTACAAAGGCATTAAAGCGAACATGCTTGGCGCCAGCAACCAAGGCATCAATGGCTTCGAATATGGCTACGACGAAATGGCAGAAGCGCCATACGTTTGGAACCGTACTTCAGGTCAGTTGATCACGTTTGATGACGACCGCTCAGTTAAAGCAAAAGGTGCGTACGTGCGTAGCCTTGGTCTTGCGGGTCTGTTCTCTTGGGAAATTGATGCAGATAACGGCGACATCCTAAATGCGATGCACGAGGGTTTAGCAGGTGGCACTACAGAACCTTTGAACAAGAAACCAACCGCATCAGCCGGTGCAGACCAATCTGTTGAAGGCCCTGCTTCTGTTTCTCTGGATGGCAGCGCTTCAAAAGACAGTGATGGCACAATTGCAAGCTATGCTTGGTCTCAAGTGAGCGGTACAGCAGTAACTCTGGCTAACGCGAATGCCGCGATTGCAAGCTTAGATGTTGTTGAAGTCGCTCAGCAAGAAACACTGACCTTCAGCCTAACAGTAAAGGACAACGAAGGTGCAACGTCAACGGACACGCTTGTTGTAACGGTAAACCCGAAAGATACAGGTCCAGTTAACACAGCACCAGTTGCAGTGGTTTCGGCTCCGGCTGAAGTCAATGCGGGTGATGTTGTGGTCGTGGATGCATCAGCGTCTAGCGATGCCGATCAAGACACACTAACCTTCACATGGCATGTACCTGCAGGTATCGATGCAACAGTACAAGGCGCTTCAGTAAGCTTTGTTGCAGCAGAATACACGCAAGACACTATTCTGAACTTCTCTGTGACCGTGAGTGACGGTACAGATTCATCAGTCGCAGCTGCATCAGTGAAAGTACTTAAGAAAAACACAGACGGTGGTACGTGTACTTACGCTTGGGATTCAAGTGCAGTCTACACTCGCGGCGACCAAGTGACTCAAGCTGGTAAGGTTTGGGAAGCGAAATGGTGGACTAAAGGTGATGACCCAGTTAACTCTGGTGAATGGGGCGTATGGAAAAAAATTGGCCTAGCAAACTGTGCTAACTAAAAATAGGTGTAAGCTAAATACTTACTAAAATCCTAAAAGCAAAGGCCAACCAGAAATATCTGGTTGGCCTTTTTGTTGTTTTATCTAAGCCTACGTATTACCGAATTGATTAACTAAACCTAGCCAATCAAGATATCAAAGCTCTCAAACACTTGCGGGCACTTCATTACTCGCCCGTGACCTTGCCCTTGAGTGGCAATCAAGGTAACGCGATCCATTTCATTCGCTGAACGCTGCGACACATCGAACTTAGTAAACTTATCTTGCTCATCATGCACAATGATGGTTTGAGACTGACGAAGCGCAAGCTTGCCATACGGGTCAATAGACTGAATTGGGTAATTAAACTGCTCCTGTACTTCTTCAACTACCGCCTCGAAGAGCTTCATTGAATAACCAGAACGAGCAACGCTGCCAAACAAATTGTCCAAGTAGTCCAATACTGGTGCGATCAGAAGCAACGGCTTGTTTTCTAATTTAACGTGCTTACATTCCAACGCAGAAGCAGTACCCATGCTATGACCTACCAAGCCTGCCACTTCACCCACCGAATCGAGAATCGCCTCAAGACCGTTCACAAACGCCGGAATATGGCCATGCACGCCATCGCTGCCACCATGCGCCGGGTGATCGTAAGCCAGAGCGGTATAACCTTTAGCGGCGATATGTTCCATCAAAGGAAAGAATTGACTCGCGGTACCTGACCAGCCATGAGTTAATACCCAAACTGGGCCTGTACCCAAAGAGTAAGTTTTTAGCACACCATCACGGCCTTTAATTTCGCTCTTGATCAGCCCTTGTGGATCCGCATTTTTTTGCTCAGTTCGCATTGGTGTAAGCAGCAGTTTACGCGCAGTTTTCTTCGCATGGCTCGGCGCTAAGGTGTAATGCAGATAGGTGGTTGCACCAATCAGGCTACGCTTGAAACTGAATTTATTCGATGTATTAAAATAGATTTTGTCACTCATGACCGTTCCTTATCTCACCAAATTTATTGGCGTATCCAGCTCGGCCACAAAAACGAACGACCGTGCTATTTGTTAATATAAAAAATGGCGCTTCTGCTGTTTATGCATGCTACCGCCACTTATCTTAAATTTTTTGGGCCTTAGGTAGGCCAAACTCATGGACTTCGCCACTTCTATGGCTTACTTGTTAAACTACTTTCCAGCCAGCAATTAAGCGCTCTACGCCACTCCAAAAATGGGTATGGCTCGCTTGTTGACCTTGTAACGAATAGAACAAGTTCGCACTCAAGTAGAGTCCATACAATTCAAAGGTCGCCTGTTTTGGGTCTAGGTCTGATCTAAACTGCTTACTCTCCACCGCTTTTGCTACTTGAATCGTCAAGTAATCAATCCAAACCGAAATGGTTTTCTGCAGCGCTTGCTGAATCACAGATGTTTCGCTGCCCGCGTCTTTCCAAGCATCTATAAACATGCAACTGCCTTGGAATGAGTGGTTCCATCCTAACCAGTTGTCGAGCAGCTGTTTTAATTTCGCTTCAATGTCAGCATCACCAAGCTCTCTTGCCGGAATGATGACTCGCTCGGTGAAGATAGTATTGGAGTACTCAAGTACAGAGAGCTGCAGGTTCTCTTTAGAGTTGAAGTGCGCAAACAAACCACTCTTAGACATACCACACTGCTTGGCTAGTTCACCAATCGTCAAACTCTCAAGCCCGTTCTCACTCGCAAAGGCGAATGCATGACTCAAAATATACTCTTTGGTTATCTTTCCTTTACTCATTATTCACCAAGGATAAATTTGATATATCACTTTTAGCACGTTCGTTCTTTTTGTAAAAGATTTTTATTTAACTATTGGGATTCAATTTCTCTTCTCAAAGAATTGTGGAAAAATGCGACAGTATTCAAAGGATATTGAAGTTGGCTAAATTTAAGGAAAAATAATGGAAACACTTTGGGAACAGTTTGCGTTTTCAGCCTCAGTGACAGGCCCTATCTGTTTAATGCTGTTTCTTGGTGTGGTGCTCAAACGAATAGGGCTTATCAATGACAACTTCATTGATGTCGCTTCTAAGATTGTTTTTCAGATCACCTTACCTGCGATGCTGTTCTTGAGTCTCGTTCAATCCGAGCATAACTTCTCTGCTAGCAGCACCTTAGTGTTATTTGCTCTCGCTGCTAATTTCGCTTTTTTCCTCATCGCTACCCTCTCAACCAAGCTATTATTCAGAGATTCAAAGGACCAAGGCGTCATCATTCAAGGTGGATTCCGAGCGAATACGGGTATCATAGGTCTAGCGTACGTAGCCAATATCTACGGCAATCAAGGCGTGGCACTTGCGGCGATCTATGTTGCATCAATTACTGTGCTCTACAATATCCAAGCCGTGATTGCTTTAACCCCTAAAGGCAAAGACACGGGCGATAAAGCCATTCAAGCGATAGCAAAGTCGATAACCAAGAACCCTCTTATTATCGCCATTTTCCTCGGTGTATTCTGTTACGTACTGTCTATTCCAATTCCTAAAATGGTTACTGATGCCGGGCAATACTTGGCAAAAATGACCTTGCCTCTGGCTTTACTTTGTACTGGTGGCTCATTGGATATCAGCTCTCTTAAACAGGAGAAACGTGCGACTTGGTTTTCCTCGAGTTACCGGTTAATTGCCTCGCCGTTACTTATCACATTGACTGCATTGGCCTTAGGCTTTGAAGGACCCGAGCTTGGGCTGCTCTTCCTGATGAGCGCGGCACCAACCGCTGCCGCAAGTTATGTAATGGCACGAGCGATGGGCGGAAATGCAACGCTTGCTGCCAATATTATCGCGCTTACCACTATGGGTTCGCTTATCACTTGTACGGTTGGTATTTTTTCACTTACGGCAATGGATTTAATATAGCTGCGACAGGCTTCAAATAATCAACACAAGCCTTAATATAAAGGTCTCAACCCTTGATTTAACGCTAACTGGTTCAATACAAAGGCTGCTAGATTTGACGAAAATTTTCTTAGAGATCTTATATGTCTTCCGTTCAAAATACGCCTTCACAACGCGTCGCCAGTATTGAGTTGGGCCGAGTGATTGCTATCTTGGCGATCATTGGCATACATGGCCCTTACTTATTGGCAAATCAATGACGTGCCATGGGTTGGTTATTGCGATTGAGAAAAGCCCACTGCGACACATACTGCTTCTTTAGCACCAACAAAATGGCGCGAATAACCTTCTCGGTTTAACTAGCAACAAAAAAAAAGGCACAATAACTTAGTATCTTGCCTTTTTTGTTCAAATTGAAAGTGAACTTGCGTCCCCCATGAAGTTTTATCGGAACGCCATCGCGCCTTTACCGACCCCTTCGTAAGCCACAATTTGTAGTGATTGGTTTTCTGTCAAACTTGGAGCAACTTGATCCGCAATGTAACCTGCCAGTAATTCCACCGTGGTATCAGTTGGCAAAACCTCTGTTTCACTCTTAGCAATTGCTAACTCAAACTCACCTTGTGGGGCCATGTAGCTAAAACCATAATGGCTTTCATCATTTGCACTTTTAGCGTGCTCACTTAGGTTTAATGATGAAACAGAAACTTGGTCTTCTTTAGATCCTAAATAGATGTCTTCCCAGCGCTTTGCAAACGCTAACTCACGTTGCTCATCACGCTGACCATTAACCACAATTTCAACCGGAGAACGGTGGCCATGGGCGATACGCTGACAGTTACCATCGTGCTTTTTCAAGCCATGGGTATAGTGGTAGAACGCACCATTAATGTTCTCGTGGCGAAGGGTGATCTCTAACCCTGTTACGTTACTTGGAAGGTTGTCGCGAAGAATGTCATAAACATGTGCGGTCACGCTCTCGATGGTGATCGCCTCAGCATCAACCAGACAGTAAGCTTCATCAGGACAGTGCAAGTGAAGGCTCTTATGACCACGCAATACATCGACTTTAGCGTAGCCTGGTTTACTTGCTTGATGCACGATCGCAGCATTTTTCATTGGCAGCAGTAAGCGGTGGTCGACATGCTGATCAACAAGGTGTTTGATCTGTTTTTTGACTCTGCTGAAGTCTAAAACCATGCTCATTTCATTCAGTTCACCAGACATGGTGACATCTAAAATCCAACTATCTCCTACGACCCCTCTGTGTTCACAGATGTATGAAGAATCGATAACGGTAAGGTCTCTTACAAATAGGTTCAAGTGGAACTCCTTAGTGCTTTAATGAGATACGGGAGGCTGAATAATGTTCAGCAGGCACTTCGTCTCATTGATGTCTGATAAAATAGGACGGGCAGGATGTTACAACGAGCTTATAAAGTCCACCTTTTTAGCCCATCATTCGAGAAATGAGTAAACTACGCTCAATTTCCGCTAAAACATAACCAAGCCTAATACTAATAACCACATTTCAGATATGGTTGCCCAGCGCTTTACGCCACATTCTGTTTTAGCCATAACCGCAGCGACATTCCGGTGACATGTTGAAACCCACTAGCAAAACCAGAATAGCTGTTGTACCCCACTTCATCAGCGACTCAGTTGATGGGCTAGTTTTGCAACAGCAACGATTGAGTAACAGAAACCCGCCACTTTTGAACATAGTCATCTGGAGTTTCGCCAACTTCCCGCTTGAACACTTCAATAAAGTGAATTCGAGACATCGCAGCCAAAAATGCCATTTATCAGTTTGTGAGCAGTGAAAACCGAGAACAATTCCGCGCCGGACCACAAGCCTGGAAAATAGAAGATGGGAAGTCTTATCTGAACTTAAATAAGTGAGTGTAAAAGCGTTGGTTAGAGAACACACAAGAGTGCATTCAAGATGCCGACAACAATTGGACCACTATAAAAACGGTTGAAGCCTATAAGCTCTAGATAAATTGCCACTACCCTCCCTTCTATAAACGTTTTTCAATCTGCACTTGTTAACCATTTCTATTGGTTCATTGCTTGCGTACATAAAACATTGATTTTCCAAGCTCCAGCTAACATTGCTCTTAGTCTATGTGACCTAGACAACATTTTAAGTGGGTTAGTTATTGATAATCTAACCAGATAATAATGCTATGTTATAACATCATGCAACCTCTGCTTTCGATGGTTTCTTCGCAAAGCGTTTAAGAGGTCAATCTTGAGTTAAAGGAAGGTATGATGAAACTACACAAGTTAGCGGCGCTGTGCGCTCTTACTCTAGCCGGTAATGCATTTGCCGACGTCACCGTTAATGAAACAGATAAATTCCAAGATGTGGCAGATAAAGTAAGTCAACTAACAGAGAAAGGCGAAAAACCGCTGATCGTTATTGATATCGATAACACGCTTCTAACCTCGACGAGCGATATCGGCGGTGATATTTGGTATCAGTGGCAGCGAGGGAAACTGGATGTGAAGCCATCAGCTGAAGACAAAGTAGATTGCCTATTCCAAGATTCAATCGGACTTCTTTACGAACTTGTTCCCATGAGAATTATCGAAGACGATGTGCCAAGCACAGTCAGCAGCTGGCAAGATAAAGGGCTTACTGTAATGGCTCTCACTTCGCGTTCACCAAATTACCGTTATGCGACCGAACGCGAGATGATTCGTAATCAATACGATATGACACGTACCGCACTGAAAGAAAAAGGCTCAGATGAGCTACCAATTTACATCGATAACCCTGACCGCCCACTGAGTTACATTAATGGTATCATGATGACCACAGGAATGAACAAGGGGGTCATGCTCGACTACATCCTTGATAAAACAGGTCAAAGCTTTAGCAGTGTTGTATTTATCGATGACAGTAAAAAGAACATCGTCAACATGGCAGAAGCATACAAAGATGATGCCTCTATCGACATCAACATTTTCCACTACACCAAGGTGGAACATGATCGCATGAAACAGTATGGCTCAGTTTTGACACAAGAGCAGGCAGATAAGATGGCTAGCGATTGGAAAGAATTAAATGTAGTTCTTGATAAAATTGCCCCAGCTCGACTTGGGGAAGCGTGCTTGGGGCAATAATCTAGACCGCTACATTTAGGGTCGTGGGGCGCAAAGCTCCCCGACCTTTTTCCTAAACCATCTATCACTTCTTTTGTCATATTCTCTCACTTACACAGAAACAAATGTCACGCGAACCCAACCTATTTTTATTCTATACTCATGGCAGATAAGCTTATCATTTCATGGAAGAATAATGATATTACCTAGGATTTTGGTACTTGGACTCTGTTTATTTTCAGCCCTCTCTTATGCGGCTCCGTGGCAATTTGTCAAAAGTGAAAACGGCATCACCATTCATAAGCGTAATCATGGGAGTGGTCTTGTTGAAGTTCGATCTCAAATGCAGGTCGAAACGAGCTACTCAGGTTTTCTCTTATTATTAGAAGACAGCGATAATGTACCGAATTGGATCGACAATGTGTCGCACAGTGAAGTATTAATGCAGATCTCTAGTAATGAGAATATCGTCTATACCCAGTTCAAAGCTCCTTGGCCAGCTCGTAACCGTGATATGGTGACGTATTCGAAATATGAAGTAGAAGACGGTCAATTCACCTTAACTATTAAAGATGCATCCAATTACTTGGCTAAAGAATCGGGGTATATTCGAATCAACGAGGTCGATGCGCTTTGGGTTTTGCAGCCTCTAACCAATGGCCTGACTCACATCACCTATACGGCATATGCGAATGCGGGCGGTATCTTGCCTGACTGGTTAAAGAACCGCTTATCAGCTAATAACGCATTCAGTACCTTCAAAAAGCTTAAAGACCAGCTTCCAAAGTACCAAGGGCAACAGCACCCTAATCTCGAAAAATAACTTATCATCAGCTTTTGCTTAAGGCGTGGAACGGTTAATTTCGTCTCGCTAGGTCACGCGCAAGAATCAATGCTAAGCCCAAAATCTGAACAAAGAGCGCGATATTTTTGTAGAGGGTCATCTGCTCCTCAAGGGCTTGAAGAAGTTCAGATAAGGTTAGATTATCAAGGTAGAAGTCATCGATGCGTGTGCGTTGCGATTGCTGAGCTTGGTTAATCAACATCATGATCTGAGGAAGGTTTTCGACGGTAATCTCTGGAACTTCGCCACTAACCCACGCACCAAGCTGACCGCGCACCGCTTCTTCTAACTCTGGTGTCACCGACGAATTTGGAGAAGTACTAATATCCATGTGCAGCAACATGGATTCACGCTTACGCTCTAAGGTTTCAATCGTATTCCAAGCCAACTGAATCGAGTATACATTGCCCTGTTGACGCTCTCGATACTGAGCTTGTGCAACCACCATTTTGTCGAGCACTAGGCTCGACACAACAATGGCCAGAATATTCAGCACTAACCCTGTTAATACAATTATCGACGGTGGAGGGAGGCGTAACGCCATGCTTGTCCTTATATGAGCTTATCAAACGGCAGATAAAACAAGTTTAGAACAACTAAAGACACCATGCTGGCAAAAGTCAAATACATACCTTGCTTTCTTCCCTTCAGGCTACGAGCAAGAATGCTTTTTCCATGAATAATACGACCAGCGACAAAAGCGACACCAATAACGTGAATCAGCCATACATTGGCGCCGTTGAAATCTAGCAACGCCATCAGTATAACGGTAATCGGAATATAGTCCATTGCGTTACTTTGAGCGGAACGAGCCACTTGTAACGATTCAACACCACCATCTGCGTGTGCCACTTGATTCTTTCTTCTTTGCTTAATCACTTCAATAGAGAGCCATAACATGACCAAAGTGAGCAACGAAGCATATAACGCTGTAACCATTATCATTTCCTACTGGTTAGTTTATTCGGCGGGCTACCTCAACGTATCTGTATTTAGCAAACATGGAGCATTCACGCCCGCAAATGTGTAAGAGATCTCTCACAACAAACGTAAGAGATTACAATCAAGCTTCGCAGAAAAATCCTAGATTACAAACCCAAGCCCTTGTTTTGTATGAGTCCGCACAGTTTTTCTTAGCTTTGCCTTCAAGTTATTTGCTTGAGGTAGATTGTGGGAGAAGCCTCGAGAATGTTTAATATACATGTCGACAGGGAGTTGGCTGGAACAGGATAAAGCCTAATGGATTAGGTATCTTCAGGATGAAGATTTGATGACTTAGGATGAGTTATCAGCAAGGAAGTTATGCTCTAGGATAGAGTCACTTATCAGGATGATGAGTTAGCAAGGACACCGCCAGGAAGGCGATGAATTGGATAGGTTAAAGGATTTAGCCACGTCAAGGAACGATGCAGGGAGCACCAGTTACCTATTGAAAGATAATTAACACGCAATAGCAGGATGGCTACAAAAAGAATAGACCCCGTTTGGTGAGAGCCAAACGGGGTTTCCTTTTTCTAAAGCCTAAGAATTTTCAGAAGTCAGGCTACAGAATAATGTTCATCAGCAACATCGCACCAAACGCATTCAACACTGAAATAGCGATCATCACTGGGATGTAAGGGCCTTCGGTTCCAATTGGTCCCATGATACGCCCCATGTATTGAACCTGTGAGCCCATCAAGTAAATCGCTGGCGCTAAGATCGCAATATGATTGCCATTTAAGATACCTTGGTCAAACAGCGTGATTACCACACCCACTGCACCGCCCATCGACATCCACGCACCGATCAATACTGCAGCAGCTTCACCCGGCAAACCAAACACCGCCATGATTGGAGCAAACACACTGCCCATCAGATCCAACGCACCCATAATCTGTAATGCTTTAATGATTACAAACGCCATCAGAACATTTGGCACTGTCGAGGTGGTCGCAATAACCCAGCCTTTCTTAGCACCTTCAACGAAAATATCAGTCACCATTGGTTTCTTTGCTTTTACTTCGCTCATTATGCTACTTCCTCTTCCAGTTTTTGTTCTTTGCCTGATTTTGGTTTGTCTTCTTTACCTTCAGTAATATTGAGGTAGATACGGAACAGGTTGGCACCCAGAAACTTAAAGATGAACATCACCGCCACAGCAAGACCAATAGATGACGTTACCGCGAGGAACCGTCCATTGCGGTTAGAGTAAATAGCACAGCACCAGACGAGAAGAAGTTCACGATCGCCGCACCTGCTGTGAATTGGAACATGGTAAAGACATCGGTTTCGCGCTTAGTTAGATGCCCTTCATCTTTAAGCTGACGTGTCAAAGCTGCACCTGCATCGATACTTTGCAAAGAGGTGATCAGTGCCAGGCCTGAGTTACCAGGAATGCCCATTAGAGGACTAAGTAGTGGAGTAAGCAGTTTACGAGCAGCATCTAGCGCACCGTAGTGCTCAAGTACGTTGATCATACCCAAAGCAAACATCACGGTCGGAATCAATGTCAAAGCAAAAATGAAACCGTCACGAGCACCGCTACCGCCTTTACCACGTAAAGAGGTGGTTGCCGCTTGGATACCATTAGCGGATTCACTTACATCGTAAGCAACTTTACCGAATGAGCCGTTAAGCGTCGTAAAATCGAATACGCCATACCATTCATTGGACTGCATAAAACCGGAGAAAAAACAACCGAAAAGGCGAGTGCGATGTAACTGCCGATCGTGACTTTATGATCTATTTTCGTTGGATTAGTCATAAGGACCCCTATACATCAAGTTTATCTAAAACAGAACACACACAGATAGTGCAAACTAATGAGAAGAAGGTTAATGACTAAAATCAAACAGAGTATCGGTTTAAATTGAAGATGATAGGCAACATATAAAACTGCGACTATGGTTTAGTTATCGAAATATAAACGGACAAAATCCTCATATTTCACATACAAAACTAAATAAATTTTACTGCAATAGCTCAACCGAAAACATACAAACGAGACACAAAAATCAGTGCCCAACGGATAAGATTCTGGATAGTCCGATCTCTGATAATTATGTGAGAAATCTCTTACATAAACTTTTAGTTAAATTTTTATTTAATTATAATACAGGCACTTGTATCGTGATTTTTCTTCCAAAACGCAATCGTTTTCATTTTGCTGATTGAGTTTTAATCCAGGCCGAATTAATGAGCCATTTTATAAAGGATTTGAGCTTGATTCGAAATTCCAGCCTCAAGAGGTGCTATAGACTTCGCGCAGCCAATATAGAAGGAAAATGGTGACAAGAATGGAAATGAGAACACTCAAATATCAGGTAATGGGTAAAGGCATGTGGATCACTGCCACGGTATCTCGCGTAGTTGCGGACAAACTTGCGATGGAATACCAATCCTATGGCTGGCCTGTTGAGATATGTGCTGCAGAACAAACAATGACGTTTGATCGTAATGCTGCATAATATTGGCGACACAGAATAAGCCCTATCGGACTAAGCCCGATAGGGCTTATTCTTTATTACTCGTGTGTACAAGATTGTAATTAGAGACACACAAAGCTCTACTTCAGCCTACCTCACAGTCTATCGCTTTTCCTGTAATCCATTGAATTATTGAGATATCTATCACACTCCACATGGCTATTTAGGTCTACGCTTTTACGCGTGTTAATAACTTATTAACTTTGGAGCGTAATCCATGCTAGGTATCCAGCTTTCTGTTGTTCTCTATTTACTGTGTTTTTCTGCGGTGGCGGGGGCAGCTACCTCCCAACTAGGGGAACCTCTCAAGCTAACCAACTCATTTGCTGGCTACCTCTCGCTAACAATTTTCGTTATTGCTTACGTTGTAGTGATGATGGAAGAGTATCTAAAGCTGCGAAAGTCCAAACCCGTTTTACTTGCCGCAGGCCTTATTTGGATCATCATTGGTTTCACGTACCAAGAGCACAATCTGGTTGAAGTCGCGAAGCAAGCGCTCGAACACAACTTATTAGAATACGCCGAGCTGCTACTCTTCCTGCTCGTCGCCATGACTTACATCAGCGCGATGGAGGAGCGAAGATTATTTGATACGCTTCAAGCGTGGATGGTGGGTAAAGGCTTTAATTTTCGGTCTCTATTCTGGTTAACCGGTATTTTGTCGTTCTTTATCTCCCCGATAGCCGATAACCTGACAACGGCTCTATTAATGTGTGCCGTGGTACTTAAAGTCGCAGGAGATAACCCTAAATTTGTTAACCTCGCCTTTGTAAATATTGTGATAGCGGCGAATGCAGGTGGTGCGTTCAGTCCATTTGGCGACATCACTACCTTGATGGTATGGCAGGCGGGCTATGTCAGTTTTAGCGAGTTTATCCCCTTATTCATTCCTTCAATGTTGAACTACCTCGTTCCTGCACTGATCATGTCTTACTTTGTACCCACCACCCAGCCCGACACGGTACATCAACACGTTGAATTGAAACGAGGCGCGAGACGAATTGTATTCCTATTCATTATGACCATAGTTACTGCGGTTGCTTTCCACGCCATCCTGCATTTCCCACCAGTAATGGGCATGATGATGGGGCTCGCATACCTCCAGTTCTTTGGATATTTCTTGAGAAAAACACTGCCCAACTCGCTGGCTAAGAAGAAAGCTGTGGCAATTGCGAATAACGATGAAGGAGCTTTAAAGCGACTCGGATCAGTTGTGCCTTTTGATGTCTTCCGAAGAGTTTCTCATGCCGAATGGGACACATTACTCTTCTTCTACGGAGTGGTAATGTGTGTCGGTGGCTTGAGCTTGCTTGGTTACTTAGAACTCGCTTCAGGCGTCATGTACAGCCAATGGAATCCGATTTGGGCGAATATCATGGTGGGCATCTTATCTGCGATTGTCGATAACATTCCGGTGATGTTTGCAGTGTTATCAATGGAGCCACAAATGTCGATGGGCAACTGGTTACTGATTACGTTAACCGCTGGCGTTGGCGGAAGCTTATTGTCGATCGGTAGCGCTGCTGGTGTGGCATTGATGGGGGCAGCTCATGGCAAATACACCTTCTTTGGACACCTAAAGTGGATGCCAGTCATCATGATTGGCTATGCGGTCAGTATCGCGGCCCACTTATGGCTTAATGGTGGATTATTCTAGTTAGATGAGCTTTCTTGGTGCGGGGGTCGACTCGAGACCAGAGTCCGTTCGGCTGCTTCCTGAGTTCAGCTCAATGGTAATTAAATCATCATCGACGCTATAACTGCGCGTCACTGTGTTATCTGCCGTCTGATAAGTAACTTGTCCCGACTCAAAAAGCAGACAGCTGTCGTTATCAGTACTTTCATACATATCTTTAAATAGAAACAGCTGTGGGACTTCAAAAGGTGACTGCTATTGCTTAAACAGTCTGTCAGTAACAGCGTACTACTGCAACCAAGTAAGTATTTTCCAGAAAGCACCAACCTTAGTGGAAAGTCACACTTTTAAGGCCTTTGGGCTAAGTTCAACATTGCGAGGCATCACTTAACCAAAAAACCAAAAAACAAGCGATCTATTCTTCGCCAATTCCTTCAATCGCCAATAAGCGCTGCTTGCGTTCAATCCCGCCCGCGTAACCCGTCAATTTTCCATTCTTGCCTATCACTCGATGACACGGAACAATCACTGATACCGAGTTTTTGCCATTGGCTAACCCCACAGCTCGCACCGCTTTTGGATTACCGATCGCATCGGCTAACTGAGCATAGCTCCATGTTTCTCCGTAAGGAATAGTAGTAAGTGTGTGCCAAACCGATTGCTGAAACGGAGTGCCTGTGGCAGCGATCGGTACATCAAATTGAACGGCTTCTCCTGCAAAATAACGATCGAGCTGCTCTTTGACCGATTGGAAAACCGGAAAGCTATCTTCTTGTGTACCTAGGTCTTCCGGTTTCGTTGTGTGTGTTTCAAACCAAACTCCGAGTAAGCCTTGCTCATTCGCTTGCAGAGTCACTGTGCCTAATGGGCTGTCATAATATGTAAAACGGTTCGCCATGATTACTCCTAGCTTTGTATTGCGGACTTTCGCGAGTTGCTCTTTCTATTAAGACTGATTCCAGCAGTGGAACGTCGCGTAACTACCCCACGGTGAAACACTCTCTATGTTGATATCCGGTCGGTGCTCGATAAACTTCTTCACCACTAAATCACTCACCAGCAAATGATTCGGCTCACTCAAGCCACGAAGTAATGCGTATTGTATGGTCCAAGGGCCAATACCTTTTAGGTCAATCCATTTGGAAGGGTGCTCGGCTTGGTTGTCGACCATGTATTCGGCAAAACGCTTTAAGGTCTCCTTACGGCTTCCTGGCATTCGCAAAAAGCTCACATCGGCTTCCACTATTTGTTTCGGTGTCGGAAAATAGGTTTTCTTATCTGATTCAGAAAGCTCTTTAACCAATAGGTTTAGCTGACCAATCGCTGCTGTTACCGAGACTTGCTGTCCAAGTATCGCTCTGACACCCGCCTCCCAAGCACTCCATACGCCAGGAATACGAATACCACTTCTGGCGACTAAGTGAGGATCGATCGTCGCAAAAAAGGCTTCAACTTTGGCGATGTCAACATCTAAGTCGAACATGCGACGAATGTGAGTGATCAAACCTCGTAACTGGTTTATATCATCCAACTCAAATTCAATATCTAATCGGTTCTTTTTAGCTAAGGTCGCCTTAAACCAACCTTCCGAACCATTGACTGTCACAGTTCGCTGATAATAGTCATCCCTAACCTCTTCTATCCCCTCGATCATTCTGCGTCGATAGAAGTCTAATAAGAGCTTCCAATCTAATGGGCCATGAAAAGCCAGTTGGATGTGATTACTCAGACTATCATTAAGTTTGGTTCGTCGAATCTGACTTGGCGAAAGCTTCAGCTCTTTTTGAAACGCATCGTTAAAGCGACGCGTGCTATTAAAACCACTCGCAAAGCCGACATCAGTAATACTCATGCTACTAGTGTGCAGCAACTGTTTAGCGAACATTAATTGACTGTACAGGCTATATTGCTTGGGTGAAACACCAATATAGTTGTCGAACAAAGTACGTAAGTACCGATCAGATATCCCCAAACGATCGGCAAGGTCGGTAATCGAACCTGAGCCTAATGCACCATTGTCGATAAGCTGCATCGCTCTAAGGAACGTGGTTTCAACTCCTTTCCATGCAGGTGAGAAGGGCGCACTGTCTGGTCGACAAAGTAAACAAGGTCGGTAGCCCGCTTTTAATGCCTGAGCCTGATGAGAAAAATATTCGACGTTCTCTTCTTTTGGGGGTGTTGCAGGGCAGATAGGACGACAGAAAATCCCGGTCGTTTTTACCGCAGTGAAAAACATACCATCAAAGCGAGCGTCTCGCGCATAGCGAGCCAAATGACACTGCTCATTCGTTAACGCACTGTTGTGATGAATATTTTTCGACATATTGAGTTCTTCTCTTTTTCAGTAATTCTTGCTTCACGCCCTAAAAGTCTATCTTGAATAAACACTGTCGTTAGCCATTTTCGGAACTGAAGGTTAGATAAATCACATAAAAGGGTTTTATTTTTATCCAATTCAACTAAATTTAATCAAGAGAAGTCAATCTTCTCACAACGTCAAACGATAGGTACTTAGCACGCCAAAGATGCAGAGACCTATCGAATACAAAAAGGAAAAGGCTATGGTTCTTCACACGTGTCGTATTGTTTTATCCAACCAACAGGTTCTTACCAGTCAATCAGTCGAGCAGTCACTAGGGTTTCTTGAAGACCAAGCAGAACAGGGGATTTCTAAAATTGAGATTGACGCAACGGACGGACAAACAATCCATTCGTACATGTCACACTCTCTTGAAGAGTCGATTGAAAACCTAATGAACCTATGAGTGCTTTAACACTACAAGAGCCTTTTAGACGGGTTACACACCTGGCTTAAACGAGTTTCCGACTTACAGCTTTCTCTAACTTGGACAGTATGAATATCTCTGGTTTAAACAAAACTGGCTCCCAAAAAGGAGCCAGTTTTTATTTATTCAACAAAGCAATGAGTGACAGCCTAAACGGCTACTCAGGCGCTTGTTCTGCTGCTTGTTGCAGTGTGTGTGTCGTCGATGGGTCAATCTCGTTAACCAACTTCTCAACCTGCATGATCGCCTCTACCGAGGTACTGTTTTTACGGTAGCTTAGGTAAATCGGGCGATACCAGTCTTCAACGCCTTTCACCTTGTGCAACTGTCCTGACTCAATAAAAGGCTCAACAAGAGACACTGGCAAATAGGCACTGCCCCCTTTCTCTAAAATGAAATCGAGTGCAATACGAGCCGTTGAGGTGCGTAAGTACGGTGCGGGGACTTTTGGATGACGCTCTGCGTGCTCAGAACCAAAACGAGTGCCCCAATCGACATAAACATACTTATTCTGGAACACGGATTCTAAATCATCAGGTTGTGTCGATACCAAAACCAACACGAGATCTGCCACTTTTTTACAGTTCAGCTCTTCAGCTTTGATCTGGTCAAATGCAAAGGCCATATCTAAGGTGCGCTCAAGCAAGTTACGGTTCAGTTGCTCACGCCCCATCACCTCTGCCATAAAACCGTAACCACCAAAAGAATCCGTCACAACACTCAGACAGTTTTGTAAATACGCATCCCAAATATTCGGTGTGCCACCCAGCGTTAGCTGCAAGGCTTTTCCACTCTCAAGTGACAGCTCAAACTTAGCCTGTTGCAAAGTAGAAACCATCACCTCAGCGTAACCAATCAAACGCTCACCTGAAGAGGTAAGCTTAATGTTATTACGATCACGGATGAACAACTGAGTATCAAAATAGCCCTCTAGCTGTTTGATCCGCGCACTCACCGCCGCTTGTGTTAAATACAAGTTCTCAGCAGCACGCCCAAAGTGGCGTACCCTTGCAACCTCAAGAAAGGTTTTAAATACTTTCACATCCATCAAATACATCTCTGTAATAAATCTGCTAACTAGCGGATCTAGGATTGTTTATCGTAAAGGCAAAAACGTTTTGTTTCCTATTTTAGCCTTTTAACAATATTTTCGCGTGAGCAATAAACACTAATTTCTATCTAACCACATTACTGAGGCTGATATGTCTGAGACCGAATTCCGTCATGGAAAAAAACGTTTTTATGACACCATTAAATTCCCACGAGGGTTCGCTAAGTCAGGGGATTTTACTCTTTCAGAAGAGGAAATCCTAACCTTGTTTGGCGACACTATGCTTGCACTTGAGACTGGTGAACTTACACCAATCAATGCAGAAGAAAAGCACTTCCTTAAAGTGTTGTCTCACCCTCATAAGGCAAAGTCCAAGTTAGAGCGTGTTTGGTTGAAGTACATTCAACTGGCTCGCGGGCGCCGTCGCTTTCATACCCTAAACGGCTGTAAACGCGGCGAAATGCCTAGGGAAGAATACAACAGCGAGTTAGTGTTAGAAGATTAGTAAAATCGCTCAAAGTGATACCTCATCACTTTGGGCTTTTTTGTGCCTTCAAACACGACTTCACTTCGTGATTAGTAATTTTAGCCAACCCATTAAGTTTTACCAAGATTTATATAAAATTCATAACGATAGTACACAATAGCTATCTCTAAGTATCCAGATCTTGCAAATTCAAAGCTAAGAGCCCTTTCAGAAAGCGACTATTACTGCGGCTTTTTGATAGCTGCTCTATCTCCTGGGTTCATGCTTATCTGCTCACCTCTACTATACTCCTCTAACTCACTCCAACTTCAAAATCGGTGAACCCTTTCAGGCGCTGAATTGAATCAAGATTGCGATATATGACAAGCGTATTAATCTTGTTTAACGCCACCAAATATCCATGCAATATGCATGCAATTTTGCGAGTTGGAGTCACAGATACGACGAAAAATGTAAAAAGTTGACCTAAAACAATGGTAGAAATAGATCACTTATTTTATAATGCAAATTAATGTTTCAGCACACTATAAATGACTTATCTTAGGGGCTACAAAAATGAGACTTATTCCTTTAAACAACGCGGCACAAGTAGGTAAATGGGCAGCACGTCACATCGTTGAAGCTATCAAAGCATTCAACCCAACAGCTGATCGTCCATTCGTTCTTGGGCTACCAACTGGTGGCACACCTCTTACGACTTACAAAGAGCTAATCGCACTATACAATGCGGGTGAAGTTAGCTTTAAAAACGTTGTTACATTCAATATGGATGAGTACGTAGGTATCGATCCTAACCACCCTGAGTCTTACCGTACTTTCATGTACACAAACTTCTTCAACCACGTTGATATTCAAGAAGAGAACATCAACCTACTAGACGGCAAAGCAGAAGACATCGACGCTCACTGTGCAGCTTACGAAGAAAAAATCCGTTCTTACGGTAAAATCAACCTGTTCATGGGCGGTATCGGCATCGACGGTCACATCGCATTCAACGAACCAGGCTCTTCTCTAGCATCTCGTACTCGTATCAAGACGCTAACTGAAGAAACTCGCATCGCGAACTCTCGCTTCTTCGACAACGACATCAACCAAGTACCAAAATACGCACTAACTATCGGTGTTGCGACTCTACTAGACGCTGAAGAAGTAATGATACTGACTATGGGTCACAACAAAGCACAAGCTCTACAAGTTGCTATCGAAGGTTCTGTAAACCACATGTGGACTGTGACAGCACTACAAATGCACCGTAAAGCCATCATCGTTGCTGATGAACCAGCTCAACAAGAGCTAAAAGTTAAGACTCTACGTTACTTCCAAGAGCTAGAAGCTGAGAACATCCAAGACCTATAATCTGAGGTCTTGTTGAAATAAAAAGCCACTTCGGTGGCTTTTTTTGTGCCTGAAATTTGTCGTCGATATGCTGAACTACCGACAAGTTTGAACAATCAGATTGAATGCTATGCGAGAGAATCACCTCCGATACAGCTCTTGCTTATATCAGAAGAAATGAAGGCTAAAGTGAATATAAAAAAGCGATCCCTCACTGAGAAACCGCAATCAATATTTATTCTAGGATGGATAAAACAGGTGGTAGCGAGTGGTTGTGTCGTAATGAAAACGTTCAATAACGAAATCTAAGAACTCAAGGCGTTGTCGCGGCATAAGGTGTTAATGATGTCTGTGATAGCCAAAACAATGGTCGACTTCACTTTCTGGTGATGTCGCCCTAAAAACATTTGAAGCATCGGGCCAGACATGGTTTCTACCATCTCCGCATCATATTCGATAGGCATAATACGCTGGATCGCGTGTACCTTATTGAGCTCAAAGATAACATCAACTTCGGTAAAACTGGTGTCGTCACCCTGTATTTTCGCCCACTCTTTCAAGGTAACGAAAACCTCTAAATCGTCATAAAGCTCTTTACTGATGGCACCCAAACCCAAGAGCAACTTACCGCGAATCATAATCTCGCCTAACGGGCCACCGCTGTTAAGAAGAGGTTCTACAACAAACTTAATTGCAGTATCGTCTTTCTTGAAGATATTCTTTAATACGGCATCTACCGTGTCATCCAATGCATCGTAAGCAGCCATCAAGCAGGCGCTAGCACTCTCGGCTTCAGATAAGGCTTCAAGTAATTCTGTTTCATGGCTAGGATGTATAGGCATAACGGCTCGGCAATAAGAAAGTGCCACAGGTGTGGCACTTTGATGATTTATCATTTCAATGCTAGGTAAGCTTGTTCCGCTAGTTTAACAACTTCTGAGTCACTATTCAGCTTAGAATAGTGCGCTAATGTCTTAGCAAAACCTTTTTCTGCGAACATTGCCTGAAGTTCAACCGCTTGAGGGTCATCTTCATTCTTGTAGTGGAAAGCCGCGGCAATCGCTTTTACAAGGTGAGCATTGGGTAGACCGTATTCTAGCGTACCGTTCAGTGGTTTGACTAGACGATCTTGTGGGCTCAGTTTACGAATAGGCTGACGGCCCACGCGGTCTACTTCATCACGCAGGAATGGGTTTGCAAAACGGCCAAGAATTTTCAAAATGTAAGCGGCATGTGCATCACGATCAAAGCCGTAACGCTTGATCAGAACTTCACCACTCTCTTCCATCGTCGTTTTTACTTCAACGTAAATTGCTTGGTCTTCAATCGCGTCTTTGATTGTTTCATGGCCTGCAAGCGCGCCAAGGTATGCCGTTACCAAGTGGCCTGTATTTAGCGTGAATAGTTTACGCTCAACGAAAGCCATAAGGTTGTCAGTGCATTCCATACCTCGGATGTTTGGAATCTCACCTTTAAATTGTGTTTGATCTACGATCCACTCGCTGAACGTTTCAACCGTTACTGCTAGTGGGTCAATTTCAGCAGCTTCAGCTGGTGGTACGATACGGTCAACCGCTGAATCAACAAAGCCAATATGCGCTTCAGTAAACGCTTCCATTTCGTCAGAAAGGTGCTCTAAAACCGCAGCTTTAAGCTGGCTAGTACCACGAACCATGTTCTCTGCTGCGATGATGTTCATTGGCGCGGTATTGTTTGCCGCTGCACGCTTTTCAATGCCTTGAGCAATAGACTTAGAGATAATTTTAAGAACCGTTGGACCAACCGCAGTGGTCACAATGTCAGACTCAGCAATGCAATCTACCACATCGCTTGTTGCGGAGTTTACTGCCGTCACGTTCTTAACGATTTCAACAACACACTCTTCACCAACAATCTTCACTGGGTATTCTTGGCGTTCAATTAACGCATTAACAACCGTTTCATTTACGTCAGCAAAAGTAACCTTCATACCAGCGTCAGAAAGAAGTTTACCGATGAAGCCACGACCGATATTACCTGCACCAAAATGTAACGCTTTCATAATTTTGACCTTATAAATATTTGAATCTAGATAGCTAACTGCTCGACAACATGCCTTGACGATGTGCCCTAAGCAGTAAGCTATTCAGACTGAATCTTGTTAAGACAGATTTAGACCGAAAATAAGGCCAGTAGGGGGGTACTGGCCTCGTTCACTTAGGAGCTTGAGTAGATTTTTAGTTTCCGCCAAGAATACGGAGAACATCAGCAGGGTTTGTTGTGTTCTGTAGGCTTTCCACAGCGTCTTCATCATCAAGTGAATTAGTGATAGCCATCAGCACCATGTTGTGCTCATCGCCTTGAGCGGCAATACCGATAACCATCTTCGCGACATCATCTTCATTTTCTCCCCACTGAATACCCTTAGGATACTGACAGAAGACAATGCCGGTTTTTTGCACGTATTGCTTAGCTTCGATTGTGCCGTGTGGTACTGCAATAGACTCGCCTAGGTAAGTAGATACAAGCTCTTCACGAGCAAACATGCCATCTACGTACTCTGGAGATACGTTGCCAAGCTTCACTAATTGGTCGCCAGCAAACTTGATTGCATCCGATTTATCAGATGCCTTTAGACCAAGGAAAATAGCGTCACTTGTCAGAGCTAACGTTTCTTCTTTGTCTTCTACACGAGTTGCTGGTTTATGCTTTTTTACATCACCTTCCTTAGCTTCAAGTAATTCAGTAACAAGACTGTCATATACCCCACCATCTAGGAAGTTGTTTAACGACATGTGCATGGCGCTAGGCATGGTTTTACGTGCACGGTCTGTTAAGTCTTTATGCGTAATAACAATTTGTGAATCAGCTGGTAAGTTGTTGATTGCGTAGTTAGTTACCGTGATATTTAGGCCCGCTGCATCTACTTTCTTACGCAGTAGACCAGCACCCATTGCACTTGAACCCATACCCGCATCGCATGCTACGTAAACGGCTTTTACGTCTGCTAGGTTGATGTCTGCAACGGTTGTTGTAGCTTTTGAAGACGCTTTCATGCCTTTAACTTGTGCCGAGGCTTTCTCAAGTGAATCTTCACTGTCATCTTGCGTAGAGGTTTTAAGTAGGATAGACGCTACAATAAACGAGACTGCCGCTGATGCGATAACCGATAGAAGTACCCCAATATAAGAACCTTTTGGCGTCATCAACAGAACCGCAAAGATAGAACCAGGAGACGCCGGAGAGATGAGACCAGAATCGAACACTACATTAGTGAATACACCAGTCATACCACCTGCGATTACCGCTAGGATCAGGCGAGGGTTCATCAGAACATAAGGGAAGTAAATCTCGTGAATACCCCCTAGAAAGTGGATAATAGATGCACCCGCTGCAGACTCTTTAGCAGCCCCCCTACCAAATACCATGTAAGCGACGAGTAGACCTAGACCTGGACCTGGGTTAGCTTCGATTAAGAAAAAAATAGAACGGCCAACTTCTTCAGACTGTTGAATACCTAAAGGAGAGAAGATGCCGTGGTTGATGGCGTTGTTTAAGAAAAGGATTTTCGCTGGTTCTACGAAAATAGAAGCCAGAGGTAGTGCACCCGATTCAACCATCAAGTTAACGCCAGCCGCCAAACCATTAGAAAGCACTTTCACAGCAGGTCCCATGACTAGGAATGCCACGATAGCACACACCATCCCTATAATACCCGCCGAGAAGTTATTCACTAGCATCTCGAAACCACTCTTCACTTTACCTTGAATGGCTTCATCGAATTTCTTAATTGCGATACCACCTAGAGGACCAACAATCATCGCCCCCATGAACATTGGGATGTCCGTACCTACGATAACGCCCATAGTTGTGATAGCACCTACAACCGCACCTCGGTCGCCGCCAACCATTTTACCACCAGTGTAACCAATCAATAATGGCAGCAAGTAAGTGATCATCGGGCCAACCATCGCTGCTAACGTCTCATTAGGAAGCCAACCGGTTGGGATGAAAAGAGCAGTAATGAAACCCCACGCAATAAATGCGCCGATGTTCGGCATTACCATGTTGGATAAAAAACGACCAAAGCTTTGAACCTTGATCTTCGCTTCTGGTGATAACATAGATAGATCCCCGTTGTGTATTAGTTGGTCATATGACCGAAAGATGCGTGCTCCAGAGTTGATTAAAATGTATCACAACATTTCTAAAATGCACCTCAAGCCAATTTTCGTGATAGCAGTCACACACAAAAAACACCCAGGGGTTATTAATTACGATTAAGATCACAAAAACTTCATGAATTTAAATTACAACGAAAAATCATTGATAATAAATACCATCTAAAAGTGACCTGGGTCACATTTGCATACTTATCTTCACAAAATAAATAGTGATCAAAATCTCACAAAACAAAAGACGCACCTTAAATACTATAAACCATGTATGAAAGAACGCCATTCTAAGTGTATTTCCTATGCGCCTAGATGAATTTAGCTTGTTATTTTGTAATTTAATTACAAGGGCAGATTAATGCCTATTTTTTAAATTCTGATTTTCCCAGCCCTCAAAATACATGAACAATGAAGGAACGAAATTGCTTAAAATAGATGTGTTATTCTAGTAATGCCTACCCCAACGTTATCCAGTAGCCCAATAACGAGTTAAGAGAAGACTATGTCAGACAAGATCTCCACATCAGCTCTCGCTAAACAGAGAGATATAGAAGCTAAAACTCTATTTAATGACCTAAAAACGGCCGGCTATATCGTACGTTCACAGGATCGATGGGTGCTGACCGAACGAGGGGAAAGCTTTGGTGGAGAGTATCTGGAACACAAAAAGTTTGGTGTCTTCATTGTCTGGCCTGAGAAGCTACTTATCGACTTGGACACCTTCTCAGGGCAAACACTAACCGCAACTCAACTTGGGAGTGCTTTCAAGCTCAGCGCAAAGAAAATTAACCTCTTGCTCAATGAACTTGGTTGGATAACAAGAGAAGAAGACGGTTGGCACGTCACCTCGACAGGTTTAAAGGCCGGTGGTGAACAGAGAGAAGATAAAGTCACACAAAACTTATTCGTGGTGTGGCACGATTCATTAGTCCGGAATAAACGTTTGAAGCAATCAGTTGTTGAATTCCTAGGGCACGATGCAGAAAGCCACTCAACGGATGTGTCATTTTCTAGCTTCCGCCAAAAGTTCGAGGCCAAGCATAGAACCTTGGATGGGCACTATGTTCGTTCAAAAGGAGAGTTAATCATCGACAACTGGTTATATATGGCGGGTGTAGTACATGCGTACGAGCGTCCACTGCCAATAGCGAAAGAAGTGATCAGTGACTTTTATCTTCCAAGCGGCAAAGTATACATTCAATTTTGGGGAACCGACTCTGCGCCAATTGCGGAGGAAAAACGTGAAGTGACGAGAAAAATCTATGATGAGCATGGTTTTGGCTTAATCGAGATCACACCGGAAGATATCCCAAACCTAGACAGCGTCCTTCCACCATTATTGCGCCAATATGGCATCAAGGCATACTAAACGACTGAATCTAGACAATTCAAACCTATTGACATCACACTTATCGAATCATTATGGATATTATTTACCATAGTGATTTGATATGTTCGCTATTTTTCCCAAGCTAATCTTCTATTATCTTACCTCCATCGACTTGAGCTACCGCAGATACTCAATTTATTGGGGCATGTTCGATGACCATTTCAGCGCTTGCTTCTAAGAAACCCGTTCTATTAAAGCTCGATGATATTAGAGACAAAGCCCAAATGCGTTATCCGTTTATTGTTGACGTTACCAAACATAACACCCTACAACATTTATTATTGATAAATTTTAGGATTCAATATGACTCATCCAATCATTACTGATCTAAGCACTCGTTACACAACTAAAAAATACGATGCAGAAAAACGCATCTCTGCGGAAGACATGGAAGTAATCAAAGAAGCACTTCGTCTGTCAGCTTCTTCTATCAACTCTCAGCCTTGGAAATTCATCATCATTGAGAGCGACGAAGCAAAAAAACGTTTCCACAACACTTTCGAGAACATGTTCCAGTTTAACCAACCACATGCGAAAGAAGCGTCACACACAATCCTGTTCACTCACGATCCTAAGTACACTAAAGAGAAGTTTGCGAAACGCGCAGATACGGAAGTAAGCTCTGGTCACCTACCTGCTGAAATGTATGAACAGTTCTTAGGTGCTTACGCATTCGCAGAAATGAACACTGACGAAACAGGTTTCAACGGCAACTGGACTAAGTCTCAAGTGTACATTGCACTGGGTAACACACTGCACACGCTTGCTCGCCTTGGTATCGCTTCAACTCCAATGGAAGGTGTAGACGCGGCTATGATCAGCGAAGAGTTTGCTGATGAGTTAGAAGATCACGTTGTTGATGTAGCACTAGCTATCGGTCACCACAAAGACGGCGAAGACTACAACCACGGTAAACCAAAAGCGCGTCTAGCTCTTGATGAAGTCGTGACTACGCTTTAAAAACTAACAAATAAATTGCACTGCTTATTTGGCCAGACTATCGTCTGGCCTTTTTTATGCGTTAAGCGAGGTATTCACATTAACCGATAAACGAGATGTAAGCTTGCAGGATAATCAGGTTAACGATATCAATGAAAAATGCGCCGACGATTGGCACCACCATGAATGCCTGTGGCGATGGGCCGAATCGGTTTACCAAAGAGCCCATATTCATTACCGCTGTAGGTGTTGCACCAAGGCCAAAACCACAGTGACCGCCCGACATAACCGCTGCGTCGTAGTTTGAACCCATCACTTTAAATGTCACAAAGTAAGAGAACAGGCCAAGTACCACCGATTGAACACTTAAGATCACCAAGAATGGGATCGCAAGGTCGAAAATATTCCACAGTTTAAGGCTCATTAACGCCATCGCTAAGAATAGAGACAATGACACAGTACCCAGAATATCAACGGTTTCACTGTCGGTTTTATGCAGCTTGGTCACTTCAAACACGTTAGTGATGAATACACCGATAAACAAAGCGTAAACAAAGTCGGGAATCATCAACCAAGAAATTTCGAAAGTCGCTACCCACTGCTCTAGGTATCTCGCACCTGTGATACAGATAAGGAGAATGAACAATACTTCAATCACCTTCTTGGCTGTCACTTTGTCTTCTTCATACTCGTTATACGTCACCAGCTCAGGGAAACGCTCGTGCGTTTGTGTACCCGTGCCGTACTCTGATTCAAGATTGTTTTTATCGATCAGCTTTTGTGCCACCGGGCTACCAATGATACCGCCAATGATCAAACCAAAGGTTGCCGAAGCCATCGCGATTTCTAGCGTATTGGCTATGCCATAAGTATCAGAAAAGGTTTGCGACCAAGCTGCCCCCGTACCATGACCACCAGATAGCGTAATAGAACCTGCAATCAAGCCCATCAACGGTTCAAGACCAAGCGCGGTAGCTAACGTCACACCCACACCATTTTGGATGATGATGTACACCGAAGCGACACCCAAGAACAAGAATACATTCGCACCGCCTTTCATTAACTGTGTGTAGTTAGCAGCAAGACCTACGGTCGCAAAGAACATCAACATGAATGTGTTCTGTAAAGGTAGGGAGAACGCTAGATCAACGCCGTTAAAATGCAGACCTGTTATCGCAAAAGCAACAATTAAGCCGCCCACAATGGGCTCTGGGATATTGTACTTTTTGAGAATCGGTAGCTTTGCGTTTACAAAATGACCTAGAAACAAAACGCTGATCGCGATTAAGAAAGATTCTAGTGGCCCTATTGAAATTAATTGATTCATATAACCTCTATTGTTTTACGTTCTCATCTTCCCTAATGAGTCTAGTTTTATCTGTAAGTATTTGTCTTGCTATGCTTATATTTATGCAAATTGATGAGAAATTGTTGGATTAGAAAACCGAACACACTAGCGTGTCAGCTAAGTATCATGTTAGTAACACGTTAAATTTAGTAGGCGATGAGAGGTTTTGTGACCCAAATTAACACCTACCTGTCTATTATATCGCCAATGCGAGCGTCGATTTAACCCTTTCTGAATCCCTAAAAAAGCAAAAAGGAGCTATTGCTAGCTCCTCTTTTATTACAATCGCTGGTAATTAGAATTTTTTAGGGGCATAACCCGTCATAACCTCAAGACGAAGCTCTTTACCAATCTTCGTCATTGGGTGAACAACGACTAATCCTTTTACAGACTTTTTCAGTTTACCCATATCCGCTTGCTCAGCTTTAGTAATTTCACGGCTAAATGGCATATCAAGCAACGACTTACGTTCTTGATTTACATCGTAGCTTTGCTTGTGCTTAAGCTGGGCAATCTTCTTTGTTAGCTTTTTGATTTCGTCTTCAAATTGACGAACAACAGGACGATCATTACGAGCTTTAGCAGCCGCTAACTTATGGCGACACTTGTCTAAACGGTTGTTAATTTGTTGAAGTTCGTTTTTAGCACTCATAATAATTTCCTAAGATTAAGCAAGCCAATTCGGATTGGGGCGCGGAGTATAGCACAAGGGTTTACCTGAACCGAAATTTATCTAATAAATAGCCTGTGGGAGT
>NZ_JBQKUM010000042.1:0-45102 GCF_054968605.1 Pseudoalteromonas sp. G5_S1_14_S5
CGATGCGAGTTGATGAATCAATTGGATCACGAGATTGGAACTGGAACTCGTAAACGAGGGTACTGATGTCGGAAGAGATTCCCCTAGCCAGGGTGCAGAATGATCTAACTAAAAGAGCAGGCCAGTTTTTTATAAGAAGCGCTTCAATATCATTGAGGCGTTTTTTATGCCCGCAGATTCCGCAAACCATTTTCAACAACCGATCTAACCGTTAGCGTCATCATCATGCTAAGCAAAAAGTACGATCATAAAAAACTTTGAGCCAAAGTTAAGCTTGCGTGCCAATGAAGAAATGAGGGCTAGCTTGGAATGGGGCATCGACTTGCTCGGATAAGCTCGATCATCAGATACGTCCTTGTTGGAAACTCACCTTTTACCAATGTGAAGCATCGGGATTTAACGTTGGCTACGCAACGCTTAACCCTTTTCTGTTATAAAACTTTTAAGCGCACTACTTTAACGAGTTCCCATCCCACAAATGCTCAGGATCTGGTAAAAAAGTAACACCACAACCTATACCCTTAGGATTGTAATTTTGAACAGATACCAACCAACCACCGGGAACTTTTGTTCTATATGACTTCTGAACACCACCAACATTTTTCAGTGTTTCCCAATCTAGAGTTGCTTCTCCGCGAACTCTTTTGAAACGCAATTGTTCTGCATTATATTTTTTTGTTTCGGACCAGAGTTTTAATGCTTTGTCTTTTGTGTGAGCTTTAGTGCTTTCACAGACAACAGTGAAACCATCCTGCTGTAATCCTCTGATTTGATCACCAGCGTAATCGTCAACGATATCTACCGCAATTGAGATATCATCTTTTTCTAAAATAATGTATTCATTCACGTCATTTCTCGCCTAGTTAAGTAGCAGCTAACCACCACTGCACTCAAACAAAACCACCGTAATCACTAAACCCATTTCAAACAAAAATAGCCGACTGTTAGCTGTCTGCTTGAACAAATTGTTAGCACCGTTAGCTTTAACATATGGCTCATTTAGCTTTCAAAGCCTCTAATTTTAAGATTGTATTACCGATATAGGAAATTCTAACGTGAAGTCCTTCACGAATTGGCCCTCCGTGAGAGGTTGTATTGTTAAAGCCTGGGGTGACAGAAAAATCAGAGTATTGGAAATAGTTCCCTTCAACACTAAAACTTTCACGCTTGTGTCCGGCATAAGGCATCGGATCGAAATTTTCCACTATACCTTCTGTAACGAGATAATCCCCTTTGTGATACCTAGTTAATAATTCAAACAATTGAGAGCCAAGCGAATACGATACCAAACCAGTCCAAACAACAGAAAAAGTAAGCACTGACCAAAGAAGCACACGTGTTTTTTTGGGGTCACTTTCCTTACCTGTGGCATGGAAACTCAACCTTTCTACTTTGTCTCGGTTTGTCAGCGCGTAGGAAGAAACAAAGCAAATAAACAAACCAGGAGCAGCGAAGAATAATGACCAAAATCCTTCGTATCTAATATCATAAACTACTTCATACATTGTATGTCCTTTGAAAGTGCTAACGCTTATTGGACGGATTTAATCCGTAATTATACATGACCAATCATAACGCTAATCATACTCACGCTCAATCGAAAGCCCGCACAGCCTAGTGTCTAGGGCATGAGCATCAGAAATTGCCGAAAGTTTCCGTATAACTCCGGCGGATTCCTAGCAATACGATTTTCAACCTGATTGCACTCCAAATGAGCATGGCCTTAACTTCTTTCGTCTGATTAGATTTGATAGGGAAAACGCACGCCCCTTAATTTCGTAGAGTATTTGGTCTAACGCATTTCGGGGCAAAACCTTGTTAGCCGAAATGACTTAGTTGCTGAAATGACTTAGTTGCATCAAGATCAGGTATGAAAAAGTATCTTGAAACCATAGTCTCTTGTTATGTGCGTTGCTCTATTTCTGCTTTATAGAGCTCTGAACCTACAGCTATCTCCCACAAGTACCCATCAGGATCAGAGAAGTAACCTGAAAAACCACCCCAAAACACAGGCTGCCCTTGCTTTACGATTTTCCCACCATTTGCCTCTGCTTTGTTCAGAAGACTAAGCACTTCACGAGAAGAGTCGACATTTCTAGCCAGTGTAATACCGGCAAAACCTGAGCTATCTGGTTCAACACCAACATCTTTAGCTAATTCGGGTTTAGGAAATAAAGCTAACTCCGGACCATCAACATCCATGAATACAATTTCATCAGATTTATAATCTGTACGCTCTAACCCAAGCACCGCTTCATAAAACTTTGCTGAGGACTCGATATTTGATACGCCCAGCGTGATGATCGATAGTTTTTTCATATTTTGCTCCGAGCATATAACTCCGCCTTAAACGCTTGTTACTTAACTGTGATACCAAAATCACTCCATTGAGCTTTACGCTTGGTGGTAAAAATACAAGAAACACCGCCCACGGTATGAGTAATTGGGGCTTCAAAATCGCAAAAAAGTGAGATATACAAAATTGGTAGCTGTTCGTTACCGAATGAATTTGGTGTCCACATGGCTACATTACCATCTTTACATTTGGCATTCGCTTCATCACCGTTAGCAAAATGACAGATCTTGTCTTGCTTTAAATCACTCAGCCCAAATGCAGCCGATGCGTTAAATGAAATTGCTGACAAAGCAAAGGTAAGTGCTAATAGAACTTTTTTCATAATAAGGTTGCCCGTAATTTGATATATACGAGTTACTTTAACATAATGATAAACATATACTTAGCTAGATTATGCAATCTATGACACAGGCCATAAATTGCGTTACTGACACCCAATTAAGGTTTGAGCAACGCAATATCGAAGCCAGAGCAAACTACCTTAAACACTAAAATAGTGCATTTAAAATGCCATACGTTGGGAATCCCTCTTGAACGGTTTGTATGTACGTTTCACCGCGACCACGGAATATGTATGCCAGTGCTTCATTCTACCCAATGTAGTCTTCGCTGTTTCATCACGTTCAAAGAACCTCACTATTTCAAAACCTGAGAACAAAGCCTTTACTTCTGATTCCGATAACGGTGTGGTTGGACTACGATGTTTGTGAGCCCAACTGTCTTTGAGTCCCATGAAGTCACCGGCAAACACCCCACCGGTTTCAATTGAAGAACTGATGTTGCTCCAAGTCGACTCAAATTGGTTTGGGTCAGCGAAAAACAAGCTGGAATTTGCGATAACCAAACCAGATTTTGGATATTCGAATAACTCAAACGAGGACTCTGCAATTTCCACTAATGACTTCGCCCCAAATCTATCTCTACAAATAGCGACCGAATCAGGATTAATATCGAAACCATGAACTTGAAATCCCTGTTGTTCTAAGTATTCAATTTCACTGCCTGTTCCACAACCGCAGTCAGTGGCCACTTTTAAGTTTGATTTATTAAGTCGAGCTGCAAACTCAGTACGTTTTGAATGCGGGCGAGTTAGTGCTTTTTCGTAGTACTGGCGCCAAATTTTAGTATTTCTATCCATAAGGTTCTGACTTTCCATAAAAGTACACAGACGGAGATTTTCCTTGTTTGCATTCCGTCTATGTTGCTGTCATTCATTATGATACTCAACTGGTATCAACCTGTTGTGTGAATTGAAAGAGGATTTCAAGATAGAAATACGGTAAGTTTCCGTGTAAGCCCCTAAAGTACAGATTAGATTAATTTGGTCTACTACTGAACTGGTTAGGTGATCAGCTCGTTGGGTCTGACATGATGTATGGAATCCACTCCCTCTCCGCCAATCTAAACTTAACGGAGTGAGACAAACCCGAGGGTTCCAATATGTTGACTAATAATGTTATCGCTATCGACTTAGCCAAAAATGTTCTTCAAGCCTGTCATATCAGCATTCAGGGTGAGCTACTGTCCAATAAACCCCTGAGTCGCCAGAAAATGAAAGAGTTTCTTGCCAAAGCTAAGCCCTCTATTGTTACTATGGAAGGATGTTGTGGCTGCCATTATTGGGGGCAGTTGGCTGAAAGCTTTGGACACGAAGTCAGGATCATCAACCCTAAGAAAGTGAAAGGATACTTAGAAGGTCATAAAACTGACCACAATGATGCCCTTGCAATCGCTAATGCTGCTATTCAGATTGGTATCAAATACAGCCAACCAAAGTCGCTCGAACAACAATCCATGCAGTCGTTAGAAAGCAGTCGCCGCTTCTTATCTCGCAGTGTAGTTTCACTAGGGCAGCATATTCGAGGCACTATTTTAGGCTACGGAATAGCTAACCCCAGAGGTGAAAAAGGCTTAAAAGCTTCAGTTCAAGCTGTATTGGATGGAGAAACCTCGATACCCAATAATGTTGTAGCAGTAATATCTATGCTGTGGGAGCAATACAAACAACTGAAGGTGAAGCTCATTGAATTTGAAAAGGAAAAAAACGCTTTAACCCGTCAAATTGAACCTTGCCAACGGTTGATGGAAATCGAAGGAGTTGGTGAAACAACAGCCGCAATGCTCTACACAACTTTGGGCGATGGGAAGCAGTTTAAGAATGGCAGGCAAGCTTCTGCGTTTGTGGGCTTAACTCCAAAGCAACACAGTTCTGGTGGTAAAGTGTTTATGGTTGGTATCGATAAATGCGGTGGAGTGAAGGAACTACGTTCTCTACTTTATCTTGGTGCCATGTCTTATATAGGGCGGCTGCCCGAAAAACCAAAAACTCAAAAAGACGTGTGGTTAAGGAATATCATCGACCGTATAGGTTTCAAAAAAGCCTGTATTGCACTAGCTAACAAGGTGGTACGGACTGCTTGGGCAATGCTACGACATGAAACTCAATACAGACCTGTTTTACTTACTCACCAACCATCGATATAAATTTAAATTTTACAAAATGATGATGCATAAAAGGTAAGACCAACCTACTGAAAACCTGACCATTCCTTCATGCTATAAAAGCTGATGACACGATGAGGACAGTAGGTGCGCAAAACATCAAAGGCTAGAAGGTAGCGCCTTCAATAGAAGCCGAATATACGACCGCATCTTAACTTTTATTGCCAATAATCACTTTGTAAATACGTGGATTCCATATAAGGTTTGGGGCAAAAATGTGCTATAGAAGCAGCAAAAAGGCTGTCGCACTAAGGCGCTCTTCTCCCAAAGCGAGCCATCGCGCCAGTCCCTTCAATGAATATGTACATCACAAACAGTAGGATGAGATCGGAGTCAAAACTACTTTTAAACTGATCACGATTGTCATAGCCCCACAGTTTTAGCACCGGGTTGGAAATGATACGCAATGTCAAAACCACTATTGAACTGTTCACGATCCCCATAGCGCATCAGTTCTGCCGCGATAATGGCGATGACACCAAAGGTCAAAAACACTTTTAAACCAATCACGATTGTCATAGCCCCACAGTTTTAGCACCGAGTTGGCAATGATACGCAATGTCAAAACCACTATTAAACTGTCCACGATCCCCATAGCTCATCAGTTCTACCTTGATAATGGCGACGACACCAAAAGTCAAATCACTCTTGTCCCTGATTGAGCTGAAAATCAGAGTGTTCAAAACAACACACACCAGATCTACGATTAGGAGTAGAGTGTCAGCAGGTTAGCTCTCCAGACTGCCTGAATCGTTCGAAACGATCCTTTACCAAGTTACGGTATACCGGATACTCACTGAAGTAGCGCACAATTTCCTCTGCGTCTCTCCCTGAGTGGCACAGTTCACGCTGTAAATAGGTAAATATGTTGATGAACCTTACAAGACTGATTTCATCTACAAGAGAATCAGCTTCAGAAAATGGAACATACAATATGGCGATATCACTTTTAAACTCATCTGCTGATAATAGCCCCCCTTCCTTAAGGCGCTTAAATCTTGCTTTTATAGCATTGGTATCAGGATCAACCATCCAAAGCTTCAGTTCCTTCTCATTTAAGGAAGCCTCCTGTCGATAACGACAGTAACTTTCATCTGTACCCTGAGCAGCCAGAATATCTCTGTATAACTGTGTCCATGTTATACGATCCTTTTGGTACTTATCCTTTGCCCAGTTATTTTTTAAGCGTTCAAGGAACACCTCTATAGAAGGAACAACGAAAGTTTTACCCTGTTTTTCAGCTAGCTCTGGCAGATAATTGCTCAATGTAGGAGAAGGTTGATGCGATAGCTCCATCATTAAGTCAAACAAAGCAGCCCAGTACATCACAAGCTTGATTACATATTCAGTAACCTGTTCACTTGGGAGTTCTGGGAGTTCTGGGAGTTGCAGTCTATCTATAAGCAGCCAGTCTCTTACAAATTTTTGAATTACCTCGTGGTTGTTTTTTTTCATCGATACCTTTGAGACACAAATACTCGATTTCGCAATGAGCCAGAAGAAAACGAAAAAACTCATCCAGCTCAAACCTGCCGTATTCATGATGAGCCTTTCTGAATGATGCAACAGCTACCTTCATGCCAAACCACGCACCCAAGTGCCTAAGTTCATAACCTTCGACTTCACTTAAATAACTGTCGAGGTCAAATCCCTTTAGACGAAATTCTACCTTCAGTTCCCGAATGAGTTTCTCTGGATCTCCGTTGCGATAATCTCTGAACATCTGCTGATCATGAGTAATGTTGGGATCTTTTTTCAGCACTCTCATTAGTTTGACGAATGCGTCGGAACCTGACTTTATATCTTGAGTTGATACCCGAAAGAATCCGGTAAGACAGTTAAATAGAATTCCTCGGTCAGAAAGTGCGGTAAACATATTTCAGTGAAATGTCCCTTTTTACATGCCTGAACTGAGTGAGAATACCTCCTGAGCAAGAGAAACAAAACCTTGCTTAGCATTTTCTCTTAACAAAAACAGGAACATGAGGAAGGTATAATGACGGACAACATCCTAAAAACCATACAAAGTGGTGCACAAGCACTTTCATTGCTAAGTAAGGTACGTTGTGTGGAAAGCTATTCGTTTTTATCTGGAGAAAAAGCGAAAAGCTTATATTCATGGCCTACAGAATTTGAAAAAGACAATGTAGTTGCCAGTGTACTCGAACAAAATGGAAAAGCTTTGGGGAACTACTGTAGAGTTAAATCTTATACAGTTTCTTACACCCAGTATCAAAACTATATACCTGTTTATGCGCCAGAAATCATCAGCATCCGAGTTTCACGCTGTCTACTGGATGTATATAAACTTCTGTTCAATATAAACACAATCACAAAAGTCACGGCTGTTTGGGATAGTGTGAAGCATCCAATACGAACATACCCTAGATCTATGGCTGACATAGATGGTTTTAAAGAGTTTGCCGAATACCGAGATGCGATGCTTGTTTTCGATTTCAGCAACGAAAAATACAGTACAAAGATTCCAGCATTTGCATACCGCGCATTATTGGTAGCCTCAGAGGAATTTAAAACCTTTTCTATTTCTTCTGACGACAGAAGTCACTTTATTGGTAACGTCACAGATAAGGCGGGGAGAAGTAAAAGATACCTCGTTCACAACGGTAATAAGGGCTACCTATTTGAAGTGATTAATGAAACTTCTGACTCAGTCGCTAAGCTGGTTGGCTGTGACAAATGGGTCGAAGTTCTGAAAAAAGACGGCTGGAAGTTTTACAACGATAAGTAGTCTGATATTCAATGCAGCCGCCTTACTAGTCCTAGATATTAGAATTCACTCCAAATCGAAATGGCAGCTGCAGTGCCTCCTTTGCAATAGGTAAGGCAATTAGATTTCTAACACTAAATGGCTTTTGTCCCAATGTGTGCTGCCACAATAGAGACTTAGCACGTCTCTGGACATTTATTTGTCAGCGCTTTTGCTAAATTAGTAAACCATCAACAACTACAGCTATGGCAAATTTACTTGTGAAGAGCTAATGCGATGAGTAGCATCGCACTAGCAAAAGTATTGGTTTAGGTGCGCACTAAGTGTCATTACGGTAAATCGAACGCCTACGCACACCCAATCAATTCCTTTAATCCCACTGAATTTATGTTGACTATTAAAGATAAACGGGGATAAATCAACGCACATAAATGGCCTGTCGCCGTATAGAAAACGTTAGCAGTTAAAGGAGGTACGTGGTGATAATTTGGGGCTCGAAAGGACGAGAAATTGTCGAGGGGAAAGGTTCTTTTTTTCTCTCCAAGGGTTTTGTAATCTGAATGATTCCTTACCTAAATGATCGCGGCATAACTACGTCAGAATGAGTCGCTGACTGATCTAACTTTTGCTCTACAATCTAAACACGAGTGTTTGTTGAACACTTTCATTTTGTTTTCGGGATTTTAGATACTCTCATGCTGCGAAATGCCTAAATTGACCTGATTTGGGCTTGAACTAGAACATGGTGGACCAGCTCTGACAGCTGCTCCCCAGCCCTAAAGCGAAGAAACGTTAAACGGTGCCCACAAAGAATGCACTCAAACAGATCAACCTTCACATACCCTTTCAACATGGCGGCGTAGCCGGGCATTTCAGGTGCGTCTTTAGACGCGATCCCTAAGGCATCGTAGACCTTAGAGAGCATCTCACCACGAAGTCGGTTTGATAGAAAACCGAAGTATCGAATCATTTTGAAGTGCTTATCTGGAATATGCTCAATCATGCACTCTATCAGAGCTTCTGGACTCAAAATGAGGGATTCCGTTCGACCATTCCTATGAAGTCTTCGATAACATTACTTAGCTGATCATCCTCTAGGGAGACTCGGAGAGAACCACGTACAATTTGATCTTCAATACCATAACTTTTGGCTAGTTTTAGAACTTGATCATTCACTTTCTTGTTAGGAGCAAAGTATTGTAAATTTACTGTCGATTCAGCGAGGTCGAGTCCACAAAACTTGCCACGAATATACAAAGAGTCATTTATGTCTAATCTGACAGTCTTAGCAAAGTAAATACCGATCAAATCACCAGTATTAAAGCTAGTGTTTTCAACATTTAAACCATGACGCTTTAGATATGGAATTAAGTCAAGCTCAAGTCCCAACGCAATAAGGTTTTTCAACGACTCATTAGAGGTAAGCTTCTCTTGAAACAACAATTTTTTGAAACAGTCTAATGCTGATTGAGTTGGTACGGGGTTTTGTGCATAGAGCTTTTGTTCAATAACTTTGTCGTAGACTTGATGGAAAGATTGCATAAGTTGATACCAGTGAAAAATTTTCAATATTATATGGAGTGACACACCCTTAATCTACCTCGATCCAGAAGTGAAAGGCACACTTCGTTAAAACTTTGGCGCTGCGTATCATCGAGTAAACCTATAACCATCCAATCACACTGGCAAAGCCCGCCCAAGTTTAAGAGCGCCTCATAGACAGAACCTTAAGCATTAAGCTCAGCGTAAATTCCGTCTAACGTAATGTTTTTTTTGACTTCCTCTGCGCGGACTTTTGAGCGTTCCTTGATATATAACTGGTAGCAGATTCGATTTTATCGCTGATTTCTGACCATGCGCCGTGACTGATACATTCAAATATTGGTAACAGCCAGACATCCACATTTTTTGCCGCTTTAAACAATGAGACCGATGGCATTATCTGAAGCGCAATACTACGCCTAATGATCAGCGCAAGTAAACTGGCCCAGATGAGCCCATCAACGATGGCCTTTTGTGCGGTGACAAATCGTTGCCAGTTGGTGTGAGACTTTAACTCTTCAAAAGGGCTTGTTGCAAAAACCTCACGAGCCGCCAGACTTTAACTATGATTCATCACTGAGCAACACGTTTTGGTCAAGTCTGAATTCAAATGGCGACATTTCACCCCCGAACTTATCTTGTGGTGTGTCCGTTGGTATGGCACTACCGCAATGAGCTATGCAAACCTAGGTGATATGTTGTCCGAACGAGGTGTCTTCGTTAATCGCTCCACGATTTATCGTTGGTTCATTCACTATGGGCCTATCCTACATAAGAAGTTACGCCGTTATCAATTCACTCGTATTGACGCCTCCTGGCAGCTTGATGAAACTTACGTCAAGGTGAAAGGCAAATGGCATTATCTCTACCGAGCCATCAATAAACGTGGGGAAACCCTGGATTTCTTTTTCTCTCGTAAACGCAATAAAGAGGCGGCTTATCAATTCCTAAAACGCTGCTTACGCCGCTATAAAACATCCTTTCATCCCCCAAACATTGAATACTGATAAACATTCGTCTTATGGTAACGCCATTGCCCGCCTCAAGCGTGAAGGCCGTTTACGGCAAGATGTAGAACATCGGCAAGTGAAATATCTTAACAATGGCATTGAATCTGACCACGCTCTGATTAAAAAGCTTATCGAAGGCACAGGTGGATTCAAGGTGCGAAAGCGGGCCTGGGCAATGATTCAAGGTTTTGAATGGTTCCGGATGTTGAATAAAGGCCAGTTTGATTTTTGGTTACGTCGCGATGAACCAAAACTGAGGGTGCAGGAGAGATCCGTCTTCCTCAATGAACTCTTCAATATCTTTGGAATATACGAATGAAATGAAGTGCTCATATGGGAGCCTCAGACACATCTTCCATTTTTGCAACAAGCCCGTTCAGTCAATGAAGTGTAACGATTGAACTCGAATCTTGTGGTGCATATTGGACTAACCAGTTTTTGTATATGAAGTAGGATGAGACAGTGGATACATACTCATCGTTCTTCACGGCCCACTCCTGATAGGAGAGGTTTAATGAAGTGGTTTTTTTAGCTGCGCAGTATTCCGCTTTTAAAAAGGCAGTGAGGGATTCGAAACTAAAGTCTCGGATCTGGTAATGTTCCAAAAACATAATGATATTTTCATCAAACGTTTCAAATGGATTCGATGAGGTGTTTAGCTCGTGCGTATGATGTAGTTGCATAATATTAACTTAGTCTTCTTATCTTTTTGTTAAACCAGACTAACGTATGGCTATAAACGTTTAGGAAATGTTTAGACTTACATCCCTATACTTTTAATCGGATATATCAACTTGTTTGCAACGTTTGACGTGGTTAGCTTTTTTCTTTGTTCAGTGCCTTATACAAAAGGCTCCACCCATCTTTCATTCAAAATTTGAATGCTTAAGAGTGTTTTATTTGTTTTTGTTATGTGATTATAGCATTCATTATAAAGTCGTTTACTTTACTAATGATATTGAACTTCCGTCCATGTAAAAAAGTATGCAGATGAGTTTGGTTCAAAATGTCAATTAACGGAAAGAATTTGAAGACTTAGTATAAATTTTTGAATAAAGGTAACAATGTAGCGACAGATATGGTTCACCCGGGAATTTTTCTAAGTCGTGTACTTCATTTCCTAACGCCATTTTAAGTGTTTCGTATCATAGCACCCACACGCATTAATATCTGTTAACCAAGCAAGACAGCTTCCATCTAGAAAATAAGGTATAATTTGCACTCATTCTCATAAAAGAGACAGGGCGGATTTTAGTAATCCCAACCTTACCTCCGTTTTTCAGTGTGAAGATGAAGCAAACCGATTTCGTTTCATGAAATTAAACCTCGAACCAACTACCGGTTACTCCCCGTTTAATCCATGAACCCTTTTGAATGCTTGGACGATTCATACATCGGGGGGATACGGGCAAAAGGACTTACATAATACTCCCATCCACACAATGAGAGAGGTAATTATGGAACGTTTTAAAGTTGTTGATTCAATTTCTAAGTCGTTAGATCGAGGTGAGACCACGTTCATTATGACTGCTAGCCCAAAGGGTAATGATTATGTGTATTCGGTTGGTCTATCCGTCAGCACGGATAATCAGTTCGAGATCGCCCTCACGGGTTTAAGTCCGGATCAAATGCACTTCTTTGGTAATCATTTTGCTAATCAACTCAAAGAACGTGTAATTGAGTTAGATGAGCCTATCACTTATGTTGAAGAGGTATTCAATGTACCGGTTGCGTTGGTTAAAGTGTCTCAGGACTGTATGCTTGATGGGACGTTCACTATCGCTGAAACCACACTGGGTATGAATGACAAGCAAATTCCGATGTTTCAACTGGTTTTACCCGATCCAAATGGCCGCTTTCCATGGCAAGAGGGCGTTGATGCAAAGTGGAAGTCATATCAAAGTATCTTCTTCGATGTGGCTCAATTTGAAAAATTGTATTTCTAAATACTGGCAAAGTCGTGTCACCATGATTCGACTTGTATTTGGCTAAGGATGGACACTATAAATCAATGAACAGGTATGTAATTTCATGTAGTAAACGGGCGGGATCTAAGTATATTCAGACCCGACTGTTTGGTCTGATAAGCCACTTTTAAAAGAGTACTTTTCCAGTTTCCTGTATAAAAATCCGAAAGGGCTGCACAGCAACAGGTGAAAGCACTATTGGCTCGAATCTATGGCTTCAGACGTGCTTTATTGATTTGTTCGAACACTCAGTTGTACACGAGTAAAAGTATCATACTAGTGTTTATCTAAATCATAGATCTTCTTGACTCTTCGCTGCTCTGTTGAGTCATAACGCGATAATTCTGACTTCTACCATACTGACTAATAACTCTTTTTTAGTCAGTATGGATGGTTCCTATTTTAACCCAGTTACTTTCTCGGCTTTTACATATCCAGGGGCTGGCAATCCAGTCGATTAAGGTCGATGAGTCTACTCAAACTGTTGACGTTTATTGTCGTCGAGACGGACGATTTAAAGTGACTGACCCAAAATCTAATCAAGCTTGCACCATCAATACTTACGTTTCTCGAACCATTTATGACTTACCGACAAGTGGCCGTTGTTGTCGAATCAATTTTGAGCTTGGGCAAATCCGTATAACCTAAAGATCGTGACGTATTAAAGAGTGTGACTTTGTAGAAAAAGGTGTACGTTATTCCAAAAGATTATGTGAACAAATTAATGGCTTGTGCCGTCACATCCTCGCCAGTGCGATTGCGAGAGACTATGGACCTCGCTGGGAAACGATTAAGAATGTTGACAAGGCGGCGCTTACTCGTTTCGGTGTCCAAAATGTATAAGCAGGTGAAAGGGCTGTGATCTCGGCCAGCTATATTGTTGCCATAAAATTACGGTAAAATATGCTATGGAACATCTATTTAGTTTGAGTTAAGTCCATAATTTAAAATCAAATGTTATTTTTTCAATTAGGGGGGTAGTAAACTCCTTTATTAATCTACAAGCATTGGTTCTTGTAAGAGGTATTTGTAGGTGAAATAAAAGGATTCCATAAATGAAGCGTCTTAGTTTTCTAGCTTTTTGGGCTGTTGTACTGGCAGGTTGTTCTTCGTCAAGTATTGAGCCAAAAACTGAAGTTCAGCCCGTACCTTTCAGTGATGATAATAGCCTTGCATTAAATATTGCTAATCAAACATACTTGAGGCAGCCCTACACTTGGGGACTCGAAACTTACCAAAGCCCACTGAAAGACTTCACTGAGGAAGAAATAAAGGCTATTGAAACTTCTCTAGAAAATAACCGTGGTGATGCTTCGTATGTAGCTTCGGCAATCTCTCTTGCTACGGGTAATTTGATGGGAGCAACAATTCACTTTGCTGGTGGCTCTTTGGAGAAGTTAGTAACATCTGACCATATAGCCTCAAGAGCTGGCTGGATCATAGCTGTTGATTCATCATTGTATAAAGATGGAGTTGCTGCAAATACAGCTGCAAATAAACTTATCGAAGATGCTGTATTAAAAACGTTGAAAGATAAAGGAAATATCCTTACCAATGTAGTTCTTCAGGAAGAAGGCACAGCAACGTTTGGAGGTAAGATTTACGGAAGAACAGGCTACGTTATTGGTGAAGATAAGAAAACCAGTTTTGGGCTTGTTAGTGATGATTACCAAAACAAAAATGGTATGAAGCTTGGTAAGACGAACTTAATTGATGCCGACTCTCAGTATGTAACTATTTGGAACACACCATCTCTCGGTCTTGGTTCAATTTATCTTTTTCATGACAATAAAGTTCAAGGGTATGAGGGGGTAGAGGGCTACGAGCAGTACGTAAAAGACGTTACAGCTAAATTACCAAAAGGGTTTTACTTCTATCTCCCATCTTTTCCACAATCAGGTTATCGCGTTGTCGAAAATATAGAAGACTGGGCTTGTTCAACATGTGGAAAGAAGTTTTCATATCGAATGCTAAACATTCATGTTCCTGCTATATACACACAAGGCAAGAAATATGAGTTTATTAAGCCTCAGATGCAGGATTAAAATTCATTTTCTAATCAAGTAAGCGTCCCTAAACCTTTTTGGGGCGCTCGTACAATCTTCACACCTGGCCAAAATTCTTGTTGAGACAACGGCCAGTGAGCTTCATGAATCGTCATTTACTTTTGAGCATGTTCTGAGTGAGTCTGCCCACTCCGTGAGTTAAGAATCGAGCGGGTGGGAAGTTATTCCATTGAAAGAGGAATGACAGAAATAGAAAATATCTGTTCGTACCGCTGCCTATTGAAAGCTTGGTTTCTCCTCTATACAAAAGAACCCCATCCTCACCTTAGAGCAGGCTTCCAAAAAAGCTTCTGCTTCCTCCCGACTGACCGTGTAATTATGGACATGGAGCGCTTTGTAATGGGTTGGAGTGATAACGTCAAAATGCTTCAGTACCCATTCGGGCATTAAACATTTGATTGAGCGTTTCATGGTATTGATCCCACCACCTTTAGCGCCAAGCTCTTTCATTTTGTTTTCTAGATATTTCCCTTCGGCCACTATTGCCAGAATGCGTTCATCCGATGTATCAAGTGAGTAATGTGGGATTTGAACTAAATGCTGGTGGTCTGAATGACGATTTTCTCTGGGCCGTTGGTTTTGGTTGGGTTGGCTTGATAAGTATCGTTGTAACTCAACTTCAGGTGAAAAGTTGACCATTTCTTTGTGGTGCTCAGTAAGATCCCCATCGATCAGACCACGTGATTCGTATAGGCGTTTTAACTTATCAGCCACTTTCTTGCAGCATTCCGCATCGAACTTGTTCGTTTCATGGTCCGTGAGAGACACTTTGTGCAAAATGGTATGTGCGTCAGCTGTTGTGTCGCTGTCGAAAGATACAGGACGAAGATGCTTCAAACTGAGCTTCTCGGCGTGTGTATCAGGTTCATTTCCTGTTTTCTTATTACTCATAATGACACCCAACCGCATTAAGAATTAAATAAAAATTTGAGATTTTTCAACATACTAATTAATAGTAATTAAGGGTTTTCGTATTGGCAAATCACCAAATAAGATATTGCTGTTTACCGAACTTTGTGTATAGCCATGGTTAATGTAAGGTGTTTTATAAATGGTTATTTTGTATGTTTTTTTGTTCTCACATATCAATAGCTCGAACTTTAAATGTACATAAGCATATGATTTTTATGGCTAAATTCTTGATTGGGTTTGAATTGCGTCACAATTATTGGCACGGTTTTTTCGATGAAGTCTGTTTACGCCTTCTCAACAAATGTGTAATGCACTTCACAGTTTGAATTCCCAGTTAATGATTTTCACTCGGGTGAAGACGCATCCGAGATAAGAAATTTCCCATTTACTTGCCTGTCTTTGTCTGACCCCCATTACCATATTATGTTATCGCATACGGGCGACGTTTATTTTTGCCATCCCTCCACCAGCGGCGAACCGACGTTCTTGCACCACCTTGGCAGTAGAGGCGGAGTGTTGGCTGTCTTTCATTGAACAACGAACACTCCAGTTGTCTATCTAAGCTCCATCTCGCTGCCTGAGTTTAACTTCATGGCGGTTTTCGCTAACACCTCGGCCCAGAAATCGGAACTCAGGAGTTTCATCATGCTGAATTTAGGCTTGGTATAGTTCTGTATGTCCGTCACTTGGTACTCATCACGCAGATTTTCACGGATCTCGAAATGCGTTTGAATGTCGTCGGCAAATCCGATTTCAACGGCCTCTGAACCTGTCCAAATGTAGCCAGTGAAGATGTCCGGGTTGTCCGTTTCCAATTTCTCGCCACGACCTTCAATTAACGCCCCTTTGAACTCCTCAAATAATGGCTGGAGGACATGTGACTCTATGTGCTCTGTTGCTTCAGGGTTCTCGGGTAAAAACGGGTCTAGCAAGGCTTTGTTTTTACCCGCTGTGTATGTCCGTCTTTGAACTTGAAGTTGTTGAATCAGTTTGTCGAATCCCCAGGTATCCATTCTGACGCCGACACTGCCGATCAACGAGTTTTTATGGGCATACACTTTGTCTGCCGAGGAGCTGATGTATAAACAAGCCGACGCACACATTTCACCTATCGAAAAATAGACCGGCTTATTGGTGGTTTCTCTCATGGAAATTAACGTCCTATGTAATATCTCGGCTTGCACTGGGCTACCACCCGGTGAGTTCGCTTCAATCAAAATGGCATGAGCCAATGGATCTTTCATGGCTTTTCTTATGCTTTCTGACAGGATAGTTCCATCAGCTGTCGGACTGCCTCTCTCTACAGCTCCCTCCAGTTGTATGAGCGCTATGTGAGGAACCGGCATGTTGAAATAGTGGCTTCGGTATATGGTTTGACCGACCGCGAACAACACACCAAAAACAATGAAACCGACCTTAATACGATTTAGGTTGTGAATAGACCGGTATCGCAGCGTAAACTCTTTGAGGCTTTCTCTCAATGACTTTGGTTCTTGATTCTTTTTTTTAAATATCCGCATGTTATTGATTACCTATGTCTGTTTAAAAGCGTTGGAATTCACGCATGATAGTGGTGGTTAACAGGATGCATAAACCAATGAAAAATAGGGGTAAATATCGCCAGAATTCGCCATCAATGATGGGGACAACAAGGAATACCCACAGTGAAAAGAGAATGATGAATATCATGCGAAAGGCCATGGCCGCTATTTTCACGTTGTGCTGTTTAAAGGCGTAGATTCGCTTACGATATTCGTAGTAAGAATCACTCATGAACGCGAAGATAAGCACCCCACCTAAAAGAAGCCATTCCATGAGTACGTTCAGGCGAAGTATGCTGCGATACCACCACATCTTTGTGTTATCAACCAGCCGCTCTGAGATACCTGCGATAAACACCCCGGACCCATTGGTTTTTTTAGGTTTAATATAAAATCTATCAATGACGTTGGAGATGCCCGTATCGACCATCGTCGTCTGGTATTGACCGTTTACACGGTCGAACACTATTTCTGATTGCTCTTCGGTCATTGTCGACTGGACAATGGACACCTCATCGATGACGTCGGCTCTAAATTGCTCTGCTGACATACCAAACCAGCAATACAACAAAGAGAAGAACCAGATCATAAACCCTAACCTTACCCACGGGTTTAGTATTGTGACACCATCACCGAGTAAGGCTTTGTTACCTTCGTCGATAAAAGATTGGGTATCATGCGCCATGAGCAGCCTCCAATATCTTTTCAGGTTTGAGTAACAGGTCTAACAAATTCACCGAGCGAGGATCTTCGAAGGCGTAGGGAGCGATACCCATTGTATTGAGTTCAGGACGACCGAAGAGTTGAGGGAGCAGTAACAGGCTCAGTTGGCGACAATGTTTCTCGCTCTCTGAGGTTAGTTTTCTGTCAATGACTTCCATGCAACATACGCGGCTGGACGTAGCAAAGTCTGAAAATGAACAGCGAATCGGGTCCCAGATTAGGTCGCAGCCTGACTTTGTGTCTTCTGACGTGACCATGACTTTGAACAGTTCGGAGGTTCGGTCAAACACTTTCACAAAGATGTGCTTGAAGGCGACTTCTTTACCGTGCTTCTCATAATGCTCATCCCATGTGTCGGCCATCTCTCGCAATACCACATCAAGTAAGAGTTGTTCTTCTCCTTCATTGAAAGAAGCTGGCACAACGTCACCGAATAACCTCACTACTCGCATTTGAACCTCACCAAGAGACGGCCAAATAAACGCTTGATAATTCAATCGCTCGCTCAACTCTTTATCGATCGTTCGATTCAGATAAACGCTGGCAGTAATTTTTTTGAATTTGGTCGATACTTTCATAATCTTTCCTTAACGTGGCTCTACAGGCAGGCGGAGTAGGGTTTTATTTCCATTTGAGAAGCTGCATATAGCTTGCAAATTGGGTAAGGCCGATACCATGAACGGTGGAAATAAACTGCGCTCTTCTGATGACTCACGTACACCAGAACCTGAATTGAATGAAGAGACGGAGTCTTGTGTTGAGGCGCTGTTTGAAATCATCTTTTGATGCTTTCTTAGATCGGCAGCCCCCATCTTTTCTGATACATATTCACGAGTTACTTTGCCTTCACATCGCATGGCGATGGTATTGGCACACAGCTCGGTTATCCTATCGGCGGTCGCTTGCGAGGTTTTTTCTACGATGTCGGGCATGGACTGGGTACTTAAGTACAGTTCGTATTTGGATTGTCGACCGACGGCGAGTAAATTTAGTATTGGATCATTAAGCGCGTTATGGGCTTCATCAACCATAAAGCAAACCTCTGGCTCTTCTCCTGTACCAAAGTTATAACGTTCAGCTGACGATGCCGCTGCAGCTGCCGACACAAGCTTCGATAAGGTGCCTGAAATCACTGGGTCTGTTAAACCGTCTGTGGCGCAGTACAGCACTCCACCTGTGTTTGATAACTCGCGTAAATTGACGACGTTCGGTTGGTTGTCCGATAAATTATTTAAATCAGGGGACAACAATGTATCTAGAGGCGCCGAGCAAAGTTGTTCCAGAATTGCATTCAATGAGCCAGTTTTGGTGCTCACTTCAGATGATTTTTTATGGAAGGCGTCAATGATCCCTGAAAGTTGAGAGCAAGGTTTGTCTTTGGCCATGACATCGGAATAATACATGATCATGTTTTCAAGCCAGTCTTGCGATCCCATGGCCTTGATGCGACCGTTCATTTGGGCTTTCCAGTCCACACCTATTTCTTGACTGAAGTACGTTTCACACGTTTTCTCTACGACACGAACTAGACCTTCACGCAGGTAGTAATGAAGGGTACGAAGTGTGAGTCGTTCACCGATGTATTCCGCTGCCTGAGTAATTTGGTTTACACGTTCCCAACAGAATTGTTTAAAGACTTCCCCAGAAGAGCCGCCCGTTGGAATACATTCAACGACACGGGTTGCCAGTTCCGATGTTCGGTTATAGTTGGCTAGGCAATCAACAACGACAGACTCAGATGGCCGTGCGGGGGCAAAATAGTAGAACTGGTCCCCTTTACCTTGACGCTCCATCTCTGCTTTCAACCCATTTCGCATTTCCGGCGTATTTTTGGGGTCGATGACGATGAGCAAGCATTTTCGCTTTGACCATAGTTTGTTTAATGCGATTAACTTCAACAATGTTGTTTTGCCTGAGCCTGGAACGCCGTAGATGATTGTGTGTGCGCGGCCTACATCATAATGCACAGTCACATCTTTCTCGTTGCCCAAGGCCATGAGGAATGGCTCCCCACCTAATGCTTCGTTCAGATCAGGGTTATAGGGGATAAACTTCCTTAAATATAAAGGCACTTTTTGGTCGCGGCGTGCAGAAGGGAGGGCATTGATTTTATACATATTGATGGCGTGCTCAGGCCCCCAATTAAAGCCGGTCCCTAAGTACATACGGTCTTTGTATTTCTCTGCCTTCTTTCGAGTGTCTTCCAAAGACTCTATATCCAGTTTGTTTGAACACAATCGAGCCTGCATCTTTAGAATTGGCCATGCTTCAGAAGATCGTTTGGCGGCCATGACAAAGCTGGTGGCCATACCTAACCCTGTCAGCATCACCGTATCGGGAGCCGGTGTCTCAGTGAATAGGTTGTACAATGCTTGATATCCACCAGCGACACTGAAAAAAGCACCCGAAGCCAGCCATGCGCGAGCTTGTTGTATCTCAAACACTTCACGGAAGTAGTCTTGAATATCGTCATACAGCGGTTTTGTCTTTGACTTAAACATCAGAAGCGACTCCATTAGCAATTAAGTTCAATTCTTTGGCGAGGTTTGAATCTAAAATTAACTTCTCTTGCTCGCTGTTAATGGTGAGCTTTCCTGCAAAGAAATCGAGGTTATCCATACGCTCTGGCCTACCATAGTCATTGAAATTTTTAATTTGATCTAAGAACAGTTTTTCGCCCACACCGAACAGTTCTGCGAAGGCTTTGACGCAACTGCTGTCCAACTTGATGTGCTCTGTCGCGTCAATACCCAATATTTTCCCTGGCTCTATGTCATCTCCGAAGCGGTCAAAAAAGGCCGTCTTATTCATTTCCATGTTGGTCATCTCTACAAGACAAAGAACCCACGTTTTGTGCGCGTAGATTGCATTTCTTGAGCTGTAGCTGACAATGGAGTCACCATCGGTCTTACCATTGGATAGCGCCCATGCCATCACATAACATAGGGTTCTTAGGTCTTTATCAGACACATTTTTTAAAGCGGAAGCTCTTTGCGGTGCTTTTTGTGTTTGGGACTTACGCCCTTTAGCTGCGGAGGCTAGAGGTTTGGACGACGGTGCCTGAACCGGTTTGTCGTCAGCTGCGTTGATGTTCATGCCATCCCATACACTAGGTGCAGAATTGTTTTCTTCCACTGACTGATTTGTTTCATTTTCGAACACGATTGTTGGCCCACTTGTCTTTGACGGTGAGTTTGCATTTGTGGTGTTCGCCTTAGTCGCTGCTTTTTTCGTCGCTGGCTTTTTCGTTGCTTGAGGTTTGGGTGCTGGTTTCTGTGCAGGAACGTTTTTCTGAGAAGGTGTCGCTGTTGCTGGCTTCCCATAGTTGCTCGTATTGGCCGGTGCTGGTGCATTGATCTGCTGCGGGGTCGTTGTCGGTGATTGATTTTCGGCAGCTTGCATGAGTTCTTCAGGTGGTTTTGGTAGCCCCGGCAAATTCAACGAACGAGCTTTATTACGATTTACTTGGGAGCCTTGTTCTGGGTCCAAGTTATAAAGGGTCTGAAATGGGTTATCTTTTGGCTCGGTATAATCCAAGCTGCCTTTGGCGTCGATTGTTAAGCGTTCACCCATGCTAGAAAATTCGATGTAACAGTCTTTAAGGTTAGGTGGGCGTAATTCACCTTCGAAGACCAAATCTGGATAACTGATACGAACGATATCCACTTGTCGCATCTTCCCTTGCTTCGCTGTAAATGTGAGCCTCACAAAGTCTGACTCTTCATGCATCGGCTCCACAATACCTAGCTCTTCCATCTCTTGAACCACGATACCAATGTTGGATTCAATTCTGGCTAGGTGACCCGAGATGCTAGAATTAGCGTTCATGTGGTTGATGATGTCTTGCACGCCATTTCGGTAATCGAGGTATACCTCCCCATCAATGACATACATGCGAGCACCGATTTCATTGACTTTGTTCCAACGGTTTTTTCGTAAATCTCGGATGGCCGAGATAATGCCGTGACTCTTACCGGCTTTACGCTGTCCGATGAGTTTGTGGAATTGGGTTCTACGATCTCGTTCGGCACTGAGCGCATCGGCACGGCGCAATGGTTTCTCGATATACCCTTCCTTACGGGCATAGTTCTGCAGCGCGTCAATGATTGGGCCTGAAAGGTTATCGTTAGATTGATATAACCAGCGCTTTGCTGTGTCACTAAGTACTCTGTCTAATAACAGCACTGACAGCTTCTCATGGTAATGGTTAGCACGACGTGGATTCCAGCTAACGGTGTAGCGGTCAATACCGTATCTTTTACTGAATTCGTAAATGGTTTCAATTTGTGGGTTCCAAGTGGTATCCAGCTCTTTCCCCGAAATCCTCATGTCAGAAATGACTTTCCCTGCATCATGCAACAAACCTGTCAACCATGCGGCAAAGCGCCATCGCGGTTCTCGTAGCATCTCCTCATCTTGGAATCCGATAGCCAAAGGTCGAGAGCCCTTCGACATTCTTAAGGTCATTAAGGCAACATCTAATGAATGACGAAGTAGGCCGCCAACTTCATTGTGATGATGGTACTCACTAGCAGGCAGTAGGTGGAAAAATGAAATCACAGAACGGATCGCATGCATGTACGTGTTCATAAAGCATGGAGTCAGGCTTTTATCTGTACCTTCGAGCATGCCTACGGCAAGGAAAGTTTCCTTAATAATGCCTCTATAAGCGAATAAAATGTCCCCCTCCGTTAAGACAGGGACACCATCTGGCGTCGGCGGGTATTTGATCATGTTTGCGACTTCTTTCTGCAAGCGAGTGATCTCCTGCTGCTGCTTCAAAATAGTTTCACTGGCGAACTCCTCATGTAGCTCACCAGTTTTCAAGCGCAATTTCTCTTTTACGATAATTGCACTTTGAGTTAATTTTGATCTGACGCCATCAAACATTCGCATTAAGCTGATTCCTGTAGTGACTCATCGGATTTTTGAGTTATTACGGCTTGAATTTCTTCCGCACTCAGTGGGTCTTCGTCTTCGCCTAATATCTCAGCGCCACCAGCATGAATATCCACCGGTTCTGCTTCTTGCTCAGTTTCAGCTTCATTCAATGGAGCCGACACGTTATCTGGCTGCTCATCGGTGACCTCTTCAACCACCTCTACTGGTTTCAACTTTTGATTGATTTGCTGATTAACGCGTTGGTGTGTTGTGCCACGTCCAGTGTCTAGCGAGCGAAGTTGGTTGGTAATACGGAACACGTCGTTAGAGAAGCGCGACATCGTAGAAGCGAGTTTGATTTTCGCGTACTTGTAACGTTCTTCGTCGACATCGCCTACCATCCAAAGTACTTCCATGACCGCCATCGAGTTGTCGAACTTTCGAATGACCTGCAACACGCGTTGGAAGACAGGGTGGGTCACATCGATGACAACTTTGTGGTTATCTGGTACTTCGATTTCAGGAAAAGGTACATTGCGATTTTGTTTGCGGTATTTACGCTTCACTGCATCAGCCTGTCTTGCAAACTCACCTTGACCTTCTTCCAAATGTTCAAAGTTGGTTTCAAAGATAGACACTACCGCATCACGGTTTTCATCGTTGTCTTCGGTGGACTCGTACAGCGTCGCAATTCGTTGTGTTGCGCCAACCAATTGACCGCCTTTTTGACCTAAGTAGCGGTACATTGTCTCGCTTCGACACACGATTGAAACGGGGATGTGGCGTCGCATTTGCTTAAATTCAGCCATGGTGATTCTCCTTAGAGATTGATGAGTTCTGGGTAATGGTCAGCGATGACCTTTTCTAGCTCGCCTATTTTTCGGTTGTATTCCCTGCTTAGTGGGAGCCCTCTATCTGCAATGAAAATGCTGAGTAATACGCGTCGTTCCTCTCGAAGCGTTTTATAGCGCTCCCTTAATCCGAGGTAACGTCGTGTGGGTGGACTGATAATTTGCTTAAATGTTAGGAACAGCTTTAATTCCCAATCCCTCATGTATTTTTTACATTGTGATTTGGAAAAAGGGTGGGTCAGCACTTTGTAGGGAATCTTGTTCTCTGACTTGTTCTCGTACTTCGTCGCGAACTTAGGAATTTCATAGTATTTCTCTGAATTCGGAATCTTCTTATCGGGATCAAAGTGATACGCCTTCTTTTTTGTTGTTTTGTTTAAGCGGCTCATGTCACGCATTCGAAGTTCAAAACACATCACCATCTCCCAACCGTCTCTGTCTTTGGTGTAATACTTAGTCCCAATCAGTACATGGCCTGTATTGGCGAACGTGCTTCTACGATGGTAAGAATTGTCTTTGATAATTTTATGGTTCTGTTCGAGCTGAGGTTTTCGGTAATACTTGTCAGCTAAGTCTTCCATTTCGGCTATAAGTTCACCGGCTTCGGCATAGACCGCCTTCAGTTCCATTGCATTACGTTTTAGGTTCTTGGTGATCAAACCCAATTTTAAATCTGCATGGATATCGTCTTTTTTAACCTGAACATCAGCCTCAATGTCCTCAGTAAGAACATCAAGTTCGTCTGTTTGAACGTCAAGGACATCCGTCTGTTCATGCATAAACCCTGTCTCCTTCCCAAATGGGGTATTGGTTGATACTGCATGAATTAAATCGACGTTTTTTCAAATAAGGGACGAATTTTCGCTAATAGATTTCAGAATTGCTTTCCGAATAGGGCAGGTCTGCGGGTGTTTACTTTGGTATGAACAATGGTTCAATCATGAATGTCGTAGCCACGAATTTGAATTTGTTTAGCCTAACGCTTTGTCTCGCTACGACAGGGAAGGGGGATTAGTCAAACCAGCGTTCGTGGAATTCAGCTGGTGACTAACGATTCGAGCTCGTGCAGTCGCTCAACTCAATTTCTCTGAATGACATTGGAACTAATGACTTTCCACCAGCTCCTCAGCTGGGGACCGGCGGATGACCAGCTCCCAGAATTTTTTCCGGCGCAGATGTCGATTCCCATGTCTTGCACTGACACGGGATGATGTGTCCCGGCACCAGCGCCGGTTTATCACCCGAGAACCTGCTGGTCACGAGTATCACCTGGGCCTCGCTGGTATGAAAATCATCAAACTCAATGTCATTGCCTGACACTGAATGCAATAAAACCTGGCATCAGCTCCTCGGCTGGGACCCCGGCGGTTGGCCAGTCCCCAGGCTCTTGCTCGGCGTGGGTAACGATTCCCATGTCTCGCACTGGCACTGGGATGATGTGACGCGGCACCAGCGTCGGTTTATCACCCGAGAACCTGCTGGTCACCAGGCGACGCTGGTATCAAAAACTGAACCTCAATGTCATTGCCTGACGCTGAATGTGGTAAACCCGGCACCAACTCCTCGCCTGGGACTCGGCGGTTGACCAGTACCCAGGCACTCGCTCCGGCGTAAGTATCATTTCCCCATGTCTCGCACTGACACGGGATGTTATGACACGGCACCAGCGTCGGTTTATCACCCGAGAACCTGCTGGAGATGAATGCACGGACCGGGGCTCGTTGGTAACTAATATCCAAGTTCAATATCTCTGAGCGACACTGAATGTTTATGACCCGGCACCAGCTCCCTGCCTTGGAACCTGCCGATGACCAGCACCCAGCCGCTCGCTCTGGCGTAGGAATTAATTCCGCATGTCTCGCACTGACACGGGATGGCATGACGCGGCACCAGCGCCGGTCTTTCACCCGAGAATCCGCTGGTCATCGTGAGCTGAAAATCCGTCAATGAAAATTGGCTTGAACACCATTTTCTTGATTGTTTAGTAATTAATTCATATTCATTGTCATCCCGTGAAATTGAACCGTCTCGGGCAACGACTCAGTCTTGGGTAGTACCGATCGGCTTGAGATGATTTTGGGATATTTATATTTATTTTTTTGTTTTTAAGAAGGGCTGTACCGCTCAGGATTCGATTTCAATGTCTTGGTTAGACTCTTTACGGTTAGCCAAGTGGTCATTGATTCACTCTCGGGCTGGGTCGAATCATATTCATGGGATGTCACGGTCGATGAAAGATGCTCGGGCAAGGTCGATTTCGTTTCTTAGGGTGTCACGGTCAATGATTGATGCTCGGGCAGGGTCGGATTCTGATTCTTAGGGTGTCACGGTCAATGATTAACTCTCGGGCAGGATCTTTTCAAAATTGCCATGCGCCAGCGACCTCTCCCTTGGCGGGAGCCTTTTTTTTAGCTCCCCCTTTATAATACTACTATACGGAGGGTGGTACACCACCACTGATATATGACTAAAGGCCGCATTTTTGCGTGAATTTTCCTTGTCACCAGTCACTTTTTCGTCTTTTTGATACCACCCCATGTATATGTAGGAGATATGACCACCACACTCATAAAATCCTTATTTTCAAATTCCCTACATATATTGAGGGGGGTGTCAGACATCCAGTTTATTAGCAGGTGCAAATGTTTTCGGTGGTTCAATTTTAATCGAATTTTGATACCACCATTGATATATGTAGGGACAGTGATGCCAAATTCTGAAACGAACTATCGTTTCATGGTGGTTGATTAGCAGTGAAGATCAGAACTAGATTACTTTCGTTAAGGCGCGTCATTGAAAATAAGGATTATCAGTACCGCTCAAAATGTGTATGTCGGTTGATGGACGTTCTTTTGAGTAACGATTTTCGATTTCTGGCTAATTGCTTTCAAGAACGCGCAAATTTTCCCATACAATTCCCAATCCCACCAAAATAGAAACGATGTTATGCAATTTTTGTCAATTGTTTCTACAAATGTCATTCCTTAACCGATTTATTACGGTGTTTATCAATATTTCCCAAGTATCTCGATTTACCTCATACGCAATACAATTTTATTCGATTCATGCACGATATTTTTCAACAACTAACAATAAACATTAAAAATGCCCTCACTAATTGCTAAACCATCATCAATTTTTGTGTATCACTAGGTTTGACATCAAGACAAATGATCGGAGTGATTGATTATGAACAAACAACTGGAAGTTGCAGCGATAGATGTAGGATTTGGAACCACCTGCGTTGCATCTGAAATAACAGGCGATCACTGTTATTACCATTGCTTCCCATCAAGAGCTGTAAAGGTGAATCCTACAGAGCTGAAGCGACTGGAATCGTTTGGCACAACTCAGCGAAATACGGTTTTAGTCAACATTGACGGAAGTAGTTATGAAGTGGGGCCGGGAGTTTTGTCAAAAGCAGCTGACGCCAACGAAAGACTTCTTAATAAACGTTATATCTCAAGTCCGGCTTACAAGGCGCTGTTTATCGGTGGCTTAAGTCTATTAAAAACGGATTGCATTGACTTGCTGGTGGCTGGTCTTCCATTAAACCAGCTGGATCGTAAAGATGAACTACTCAATTTTATGATTGGTGAACATCATGTGGATGGGCGAGTGATCCGAGTAAAACAGGCACATGTCTTGCCGCAGCCACTTGGCGCACTTACTTATCATGCAAAGTCTGAAGCAATGAAAATGAACTGCGGGATTATGGAGGCGCTTGGGAACCGTGCAAGAGTAACTGTTGATCCAGGTTATGGAACAACCGACTTCTTGACTTCTACGGGGCTTACAATCGACGAAGAACGTACAAAGGCATTCGAACTAGGTCAGGGGAAAATTCTCAGAAGCCTGAGCACCTACCTGTCTGAGGTTTTGGGTACGTCCATCAGCACAGAGTTGGTAGACAAAGCATTCAACACGAAAAAGCTCGAAATATTTGCTGAAACGTATGACTTCCCTGTCGCTAATGGTGTCTTTGACTGCTTGCCGCTGATTGACAGTTTGTGCAATGAAGCAGTCGATTTACTTACTAACATGCTTGGTGAAGCATCAGACATACAAGAGTTTATTGTGTCTGGTGGTCCAGCTCCAGATTTCGCGAGAGCACTAGAACGTGCATTTCCGAGACATACTGTGAAGTTAGTCGAGAAACATGAAGTTGCTGTATGCCTTGGTTTTGCTGAGTTAGCTAGACAAATCGCGGGTGTTAATTCAAACAAGGTTGCGTAGCTTATGAGTAATAGTATCGATGTTAACCTGTCGACTTGGGTGGAAAGGGGAGCTATCGAGGTCCCCGATAGTCCTAAGTTTAAGCGCATCATGTTGCGGCGAATACTAAACAAAGGCGCAGTGATTAAGCGATTGCACGAGTCGAACTGGGAAAAGATATCATCACAAGTTGAGCTGACAATGCCGTTCAACGGCGAGAAGGTTAATGAGCGATTTAGAATATCTAAACGTGATTTCCCAGTTTTGTTGAGCGAATTGAATCATTGTGAAAACCGAAGTTGGTTACTACCGATTCTTTTTCAATTGGGGCTGTTATATCACCAATCCGGTGAAGCAATTATTAATCGATTTTTGGGTAACGTGAACACCAACAACGAACACGGTTCTTCACAGAACTCTCCACAGATACCTGAAGCTAAATCACCACAGACAGACCCTGCAGATTTGGTATCTACGGAACTGGTTGATAACTTGACTTCAAGCGGATTAATTAGTTGATTTTTTGCAAAGCGCATTTTTCAATAAGTCAAGACTTAATATTGAGAATGTGTATGTTTTTTTCAATCATTGTTGAGATTTTATACATCTATGCAATAATCCAAAAGGTCAGTAAAACAAATTGCGTATTATGGAATTCGTAATTTTGTATAAATGAACACAACGTCAATACTGTAAACGCAACCTAACAACGCTCGTGGTGAGCTTAGTAAGGTGTTTGAAAGGTCAATGTTGGGATCGCTCAAACCGCGTATAAGCATGGAAGATTTACTTATGAAACGTCTAGGCTACATGGCAGCCGTGCGTGCAATTTCCGCTCGCATATTGTTAGCTGCACACCAATCTGTTTTAACTAACAGAGAATGCTCCGCTCAAATTAACTTTCTGACTAACATCGACGTAGATCGATTTATAAGCATCGAGCCCGATACTCTAGAGAAGTTTGTAGAAACGCAGCATCATATCTTTACCCTTGCCCCATTACGTTCTGGCTGCACTAACCAAACAGGTTTATCGGTTCTCAACACCGCAATTGAAACAGGCCAGTTTGAAAACTATCGAACACGATTGAACGCTTATCTCAATGTCACTTCTGAATCTACACCTTCTACTGATGAGGTGAGTTTTCAGTGCCAATCTCTAATTCTCGCGATGCACAACCTCGCTCAAACAGATCCACATTCTGCCATGATTGAGCTAATGGCAACTCAACAAGAAATCATTAAGTTTGCTAGTTTTGAGTTGTTTCAGATTGTCAGGTTCACATCTGCCGGTATCAATCCTTTCGTATTTCACGAAGGTACTGAAACTGAGATGTTGAATGCCTTAGAGACTCATGAATTTCAAAGTCACAATGTCGGCGTAGAGCGCATTCGTATGCGTACCTTGACCGATATGATCTAAATTCAGTCTGTTCACAATTTGAAAGGATAGTCATATGTCCGAGATACAATTATCCACAGCGTCTCAAATGGCGCTGAAATTGGAGACGCGAGCACTCGATCTTGTACGCTTTGGTGCAAACGCAGCCACAATTAAAGACCTTTTAGGTTCAGTGCCTAAGTCTGCTCAACATGAGCTTGGCCGAATGCAGACAGACTTTAAAAAATCAAGAATGGGTAAAGATGCGAGCTTTCTTCATCAAGTACCGGAAGCGTTTTCCATCTCGAATAAGCTTTGGGCTTATTATTCAATCCTGTCCAATGACCCATCAGTTAAATTGCCGCTTCAAGACAATATCGACAAGATGCTTGATGCTTATGCAAGAGTATTTGATGAATCGAGTGAAGACATACGTGCTTACGTGAATTTTAATCGATTTGTTCAACTCCTTCATCGTATCGGTGACGGTACAATTCACATTTTCAAATGTCAGTGTGGGACAAAATATATTGGCCACACTGAAAGACCTGGTACTGGTTGTGCTCATTGTCGTGCAGAAAGAGCGAGAAATCGTCGTAAAGCCAAAGCCGCTGAGGTATAGATTATGAAATCGAACTATCTAGGCTTTTCGATGTTATGCTCCCTTGCATTTGCAGCTACCGCGACGGCAGATGCAAATTTCGTCAATGATAAAAGTGCCGCTCAAGGTTGGCACTTTTATGGGGAGCCTGAACCAGAGGAACCCAAAAAGCCCGAGCTTCCACCAATCCCTATAGCCCCTCCAAGTGCAGCAAAATCTGGGCCTGAACCTATGTCGACGAAATGGATACGAGCGCACTTTATGGAGTTTGTTGGTGAAGCAATTGATGACCCTAGTCCGGAGAACATCCAACGAGCCCGATACATGCAACGTGTGATTATGGACAAGGCGACTTCGTTTAGGGAAGCGTGGATGCAAGATGTCATCAACAACCCTCTTCTTGATGAAACACAAGCAAGGCCAACATCGAGTTTTGCTCTTAATGCTAAGAATGAAGCTAAGAATCGTGCAGAACAGGAAGTGGTTCAAGAAGTAGCAAAACAAGCAGGGTTATGGTTCTTTTTTGAGAGCACTTGTGATTACTGTAAACGCCAAGCACCCATTGTCCAACGCCTCATGAGCAAATATGGCTTTAATGTAAATGCGATCAGCATCGATTTAGCGCCAATGGAAAATGGTATGTTTCCTGAGTATCAACCGGATACCAAGCAGAAGTATAAAGAGCTAGGCGTTCAAAGAGTGCCTGCTTTGTTTTTAGTTGGTAATTCCGGTGAGTTTGTAGCGCCCATTTCACAAGGTATTGTGACTGAAAGTGAAATCGTAAGATTGGTTCTTATTCAGGCAAAGACGGCCAATGTGATTTCAGAAGAACAATTTAACGACGCGTCAGCAGTTGAGTCCCTACAGCAAATTACACGATTTGAAGATATTGATGAAGAAAGAGCCTTAACAGACGCAAACTATCTAGTTGAAATCTTAGAATCGAACCTCAAAGCACAGCAAAGTTACTAGCTTTATCACGGTTAATTGGAGCCTGTTCATTAGTTAATGAGCAGGCTTTTTTATATCAGTTTCACGTTAATTACCGAAAAAAGGCTCCTTATTTGAATTTTTTGTACTGGCGTTAAGTAACACTAATCCTAGTTCTCTATCAGGATATGGTCATGAAGCTTATACCAGTGGTTCTACTGACATTCAGTACATTAGTGATGGCTAACAAGTCACAAAAGCCCGTGATTACGTCATCAAACACTACAAACTCCCATCAATCGACGACTCTACAAATAGTAGAAATGCCCGATTACGAGCGGCTATTTGGCGCTATTACGTCGAATAAAGGCGACGTCAACGCGTTGAAAGTCAGCCTACTAAATTTCTATTCAAGCTTGCTCCCAGTTTTGCGTTATGAAGCTCTCGTACTTGAGGTGCCTGAAGCTTTGACCGCTTATAGCTCTGCAGAGTCAGCAAGCTACGAACTCGCCAAGCTTCACCTTATTGACCCTGAAACTATAGAACCAAGTGAATATCAGTTTTATGAGCGAGTAGTGGTTGAAGATAGCTACGAAATTGCGAAGGAGTTGGTTCTCAATGTGTTGCCGTTTATCCCTTCCTCTGAATCAGCTCAACAGAAAAGTTTGACAAATAATGTCAATGCACAAGCGCAGGAGGCAATCAATTATGAAACGTATTAGGTCTTTTATCGTTGCCGCCTCGCTGACATGCTCTATGAATGTGTTGGCAAACCCAATGCAAGACGTCTTCAATGGGTACTCGACAGGTCATGGCATTGTCGACTACGAAACCAGTAATAAAAACGCCATCGCACTCGGTTCTTTTTCATACCGTGTTAAGAGTCATGATCCAAATATCGTGAACTTTCAAGTTCCGTCGATGAAAGCCGGATGTAACGGAATCGACCTTAATCTGGGTTCATTTTCAATGATCAAAGATTTAACAGGGATGCTCCAAAACTCAATGAGACAAATTGCAGCGGGTAGTGCGTCATATGCCTTCAACCTAGCTTTAGATGCTCTGTGTCCGACGTGTGCTGCAAACATCAAAGCCTTGAAAAAAGCGATGGATGAATGGAACAAATTTTTCAAGAACTCATGTGAAGCGGGTCAGGCATTAATGGCCAACGCGGTCGGCCCATATGAACAATCAATCCGAGATGCTTTAGCAATCGGTCAAGCCGCAAACTCAACTGGTGTTGCGACAGATTCAGCTGATTGGTTTCAAAACATAGCCCCAGGCACTTCATTGCTTGAGCTCTCGCAAAAAGTTCAGAATGGTCAGGAATTACTGACAGGTAACCTACTAATTAACGGCATGAGAACATCAAAAATGAATGTTGGCGCCTCTGACTTCTTCCCTAGATTTTCGGAAACCGTCATGTCACTAGTTGGGACCGAGATCCGAGATGTTGCTGATAACACTGACCCTGACCGCCAAGGTGTCGAAACCTCTTCAATTGCGACAACTCCGGTTCCTGCGACATTGACTCTGCTAGATATCGCCTTTGGTGGCTTTGATACTCAAGAACAAGTGACAAGGCTCAAGTGTAATGACGGTAACCCAGATACTGTGGCCAGCTCTAAATGTCTTGATGTTACTCAGGAAACGATTGATTGGAGGCCGTTGAACAAACAGTTCTTAGAAGCGTTGGACGGAACGACAGACGGGACCGCAGGCGTATTAGAGGTCTATCGAACAGGTGCTCGCGGTGCGAATGATTTTGGTCCTACTCAAAAAGCAGTGATACAGGGTGGCGGTATGGATGTATATGGCTACATAGCTTTACTCGCGACCAAATACAGAAAAAGTTCAGAGGTCCAAGGTTACTACGAGGCAATTGCTAATGAATACGCGTACAACTTTGCGATGCAATTTTTCACATCTGCTCGTGCGTATTTGGATGCGGTTGCAATCGCGGCTAAAGCCGACAGCGATGCTAATGCCCAAGCCTACATAAAAGAAGCAAGAGAAATGTTGAACATACAGATGGACATTGTGGACCGCCACTATGAACAACAAGACTCTAAGAACCGTTTGCATATGTTAGTCGAGAAGAGTATGGAGAACTAAGTCATGGAATTTCTGATATATACCATTGGTAATTTTGATTGGGCTAGACAAGTTTTCCTTGGCTTGTCGATGGCGTTCGATCCATCAACAGGCGATTTTGGACAGCCTAACTACTTGTTCGGTCTTGGATTAGTTCTTTCCTTCTTCGTTGCAGCCTTCAAACAATTCTTTGAAAAGGGTCAGATTGGTGGTGAATTTTTAGGAACAGTGTGCAAGGGCTATCTTATCTGGATGCTGTGTTTCTACCCGAGGGTCGACATTGTTGTCGAACATGCTGGTACGGGTGATTCAGCGTATTTTACTGACATTCCTGTTGGTTTAGCGATAGGTGGGGCTGTAACGACTCAAGTACCTATCGCGTTTATCGATATTTTGAGTGACATCTTTGTGATGCCTCAGAACTCAGGCACACACTTAGACGCACTTAGAACGCTGGTGGCCATTGAAGGGTCTGTAAATAGTCCGAATATTCGTACTATTGGACATGCAAATAGTGATTTCATACGAAGCATAGACAGTTACATGAATGGCTGTTTGTTCAAAGACATGGAAGTTGGTGGAGCCTATCAAGAGGCGAAGGTTGGCAATGTATTGACGAATGTCGATGCTTGGGCCGCGATGGAGGTGAGCTCAACGATTTGGTACATCGACATGTACCTTGAAGGTCAACCGTCGTTCATGTCGTGTAAAGACGCTTACACTGCACTGAGCGCGTACATTGATAATGACCAATCGAAATTAGCAGACGGACTCGATGAGTTAAATGAAGCGAAAGGCATTTCAGCGACACAAGTAAGCTCGGCACTTCAGCAGTTGGGCTCTGCATCAATGGACAGCTACACATTTCAGATGAATAACTTCCTTGATTATCACGTCAAAAAGAATGCTATGGGGTTAGATGCTAGTCATTCTGCACGAGGCCAACTTGTTGACGCTATGGAATATCAAGCGAAACAACAGCGTCTTTTCACTATGGCTGGTGACAGAAACTTGTGGCTTGAAATGGCCCCTGCCACCATCTCATTTTTTGAAGCATTCGTGTGGTTTGCAGCACCACTTATGTCCTTCTTTATCATCTTTGGTGAAGGGGGCTTTAAGATCGCCGCGTCATACATGCGATTCTTAGTTTTAGTTGGATTGTATCCATTCGTGATGATTCTGATTAACTTCTATCTCGATTGGTCTATTCAAAATGCGTTGGAAACGTCGATCAGTGAGCAAACAGCATACACCATTGGGGGATTGTCCAACTTCTATTCCGAAGCGCGAAGTTATATAGCGACCGCTTCTTACATGACGACAATGGTTCCAATGTTAGCTTATATGCTTTTAAAAGGTGGCGAGTACGCAACCGTGAGTATGGCTGGCAAGATCGGGGGAACCGCACATGTTAATCCTAGTGCTGTCGCACCAGATATTGCAGTTGGTGCCAAAAATGGCTCACTCAGAATGGGTAATCACAGTTGGACTATGGGTGATAACGGTGTGGTTCATTCAACAAATCAAATTCAAGACCAAAATATGCCAACACTCGGTGGTATGTCGAATATGACCAGTAACTTGTCCCTTACATCAAGTATGGCAGAGTCGCGAGTTCAATCAGCTCAAGCTACGCATCAACAGTCATGGGGCCAGCTTTCTCAGCTTATGACGCAGATTCAAAAAGGAAAAAGTGCGAATGGCAGTGATAGTCATCAATATTCTGAAAATGCTCAATTTGCATCGCAGGTTCGTGAAGGTTTACAGAAAAACACCAATCTAGATACACAAGAAATTACTCAATTGATGGGTAAGTTAGTCATGGGTGGTGGTGGTTCTGCTAGTGGAAATTTAGGTTGGGGAAATGGGGAGGATTCAACACAGCAAACCTCTGAGAGTGCAAAGACGTCAACTCAAGCTTCTGACTCTACCCAATACACTAATGGAGAAAGTAATAAAACAATGTCGAATACGCAGGGGGGCTCGCAGACTGACGGACGATACGGACGTGGCCGCGTGACGAAAACGAGTCAAATAGAAGATAAGGGCAATTCAAAAGCAGAAAGAGTCCAGGTTACTGACACTAAGAGTAATGAAAAGAGTTCCGGAAAAACAGACCGAGTGAGTTCAAGAAACAAAAGTGACTTCGCAGTTGGTCTTGATGGCCGAGTTCAGGTTAACGCAGAGGGCGGGTTTAACCTTACGGAACGTGAGGCAGAGGCATTGCAGGCAAGCCTAGGTTACGTGACCAGTGAACAAGGTGGCACCGGTGCTCAATACACCAGTCAAGAAGCGATTCAAAAGGTTCACGGTCTTTCAAGAACGACAGGTTGGGGCGAAACGGGACAAAATGCTATTCAAGACCTGAAAAGTTATACAGCTGCGAAACAATTCCAAGAAACGACGCAACACGCATTGGGTGTTGCAAAAGGTTTGAATCAAAATTATTCAACCAATTTTACAAATGCGGCAAACAATAAGGAATTTAAAGAGTGGGTGGCTAATGGTTATAACACCGAAAGTGAGATGGCCAACATGAGCCCAGAGGAGCGTAGAGTCGTTGAGGCCAATGCTCAGGCCCGAAACCTCCAAATACAACGTGATGCATCTAAATACTATCACGGAGATGTGGGTCGTGCTGCAGCAGTACTTTTCTCAAGTGAAATGGTTAATCAATATCAAGAAGTGGCGAACGCTAAAGACATGAATTCAATGAAATCGGGCTTGATGGATATCTCGCAGAAATTCAATGAAGCCGACTTCTTGATTGGTGACAAAGCCCTTAATGATATGTCGAAAAACTTTGCCACGATGAGTAACAACTTAGGCTCTGTGAAAGATACCACCAGCAACTTAGCTGTAGCAGGCATTCCGGAAGAAATTCAAAGACACCAGCAAGGCTTTGAGAAAACACGAGATGAACGACTGGGTGAGGTTGGTACATTATTGACCACCAAAAATATCAAAGATGAGCACGAGGAAAATGTTGTTAAGGCTCGCGCCAATGCATCAAAAGTTGCGCCTGAGAAAACAGATGAAATTAAGGCCATTGAAACTGCCACTGATACAGTTAATCCAACTCCAATTTCTCAAGAAGTTAAGAGTGCTGCGAAAGATGCAGGTGGATTAGTAAATGACGTTGCAGCAGGGCTAGTTGCTCAGTTTCACTCTGCGACAGCGCAACAGCTATCAGAGCCAGCCGCAGAAAATATGAAGCATTTAGAATCACCATTGAATAAAGGAGCTGATTTATTAACAAGACCACAAATTGCAACTAACCCAAGTGCTCGTGATTTTGGACTCACCACTAATTCCGAAGGTGTGTATGGTGCCGCTGTGATCGCGTTAACCAGTGATGAAAACACACTCAATAAAGATGGGCTACTCAGTGACACGGAAATCAAGCATCACAATAATGCGGTTGGGAATATAGAAAAACTAAGATCGGAAATGTCTGAGGATGAGTCATTTGCCAAAGAAGTAGGTGGACTTGCATCGGGCAAATACACCATGGAAGCGTTAGAGGATTATAAACTGTTTATGGGTGGCTCTGAGGACGGGTTCAGAGACATTGATTACAACAACGTTGCTCATGTTGCTTCAACACTTGGTACATCCCTTACTGATGAGCAAGTTTCGAATCTATCAAACCAATCTGAGGTCAATAAGAATTACGATGTCGTAAATGGCAAATTGTTATCTAAACATTATCTGCAGATTGGAACAGAGGATGGGGCTGAACACCAGAAAGCTTACCACGCAGTTAAAGATACACCGAATGAAGTGAAGTTGTCACAACTTGAAGCGACAGGTAAAGAGCAAAACGAAGCTGCAATTAAAGAGGGCCAATCTAACGGAACAACTCCATTAACGGGTGTTAATGACACCGTAGCGAACACAGCAATGCCGGGTTCTGTACCGTCAAATGAGCCATCACCAGTACCAAGTTCAATGACAAAGTTCGCTGAAACTGCAGCGCAAAGCTTGGCACTTATGGAGGTATCAGAGAACAGTGGTATGAGTGACGAACAGAAATTACAAATCTTTGACTCCATTGACAGTAATACGATTTCTGTAAAAGAAGGAGCTCAACTGTTCAATGCTGTTAGTTCAGGTGAAATGACCGCTAATCAGGCAATTACGTCGTTGCAAGAGAAAGAGGAGATGCTTGCTTCAACAGAAAATACCCAACCTTATGCTCAACCAACAGAGGTATATAATTCAAAGGAAACAACGACACAACCAACCCAAGGCAATGATCAAACAGGTTTCTCCAAACTAGCTTCAATGGTTGTTAGCGCATTATCTAGTAACCCATTGCCGCAAGAGGACAGTAATAATCAGTCTACTCAAGTTCAAAGTAATCAAGAGGTAGCTCCTGATAATAAGTCAGCCGAAACGGTAGATACGTCGAAGACCTCTGACACTGTAGCTACGAACTCACGCCCTGATAGTTCAGCACCACAGTCGGTGGCTCAAACGGGTACAGTAGCGCCAGCAACACAAGTGGCAAGCGTATCACCGCAAAAAGTGGATGAGACAGTACCTACGAACTCATGCTCTGAAAGTTCAGCACCACAGTCGGTGGCTCAAACGGGTACAGTAGCGCCAGCAACGCAAGTGACAAGCGCATCACCCCAAAAAGTGGATGAGACAGCACCTACGAACTCGCGCCCTGAAAGTTCAGCGCCACAGTCGATGGCTCAAACGGGTACAGCAACGCAAGTCGCAAATGCATCACCACAGAAAGTGGATGAGACAGTACCTACGAACTCACGTACTGAAAGTTCAGTAGCACAGTCGGGCAATGTAGAGTCAGTAACACAACTGGCGAATGCACCCACTGACTCCAATAACGTCGATCAAGGCGCGGGAACTATTGAGGACTCTCAAAATGATTACAAAATGGGGAATCAAACCAAACTAGCATCACTCAACGACAGTGATCCAAGTTCGCCTTCTGTTACCAGAAGCGGTTCAATGGACCTAGCATTATTGGAGTCTTCACAGTTCAGTGGTATGGCTGATGGAGAAAAAGAGATTGTGATGGAAGCTATTGCTAGTGGCCAACTTACTGCTGATGAAGGCATTGAAGTGTTCAATGCAGTTCAAAGTGGAGAGATTAACTCTGATGAAGCTATTCAGATAGCTAACGGGACAAAGGAATTGCCGAGCGCTCGTAATGAAATGTTGGCTTCTACTGGTTCTAGTCAATCTAATAGTGACCTTACTGCGAGCTCAGATAGTGACATGGAATCGGCGCGTACAGGTGCAGACAATGAGTTCATCGCTAAAGAAAGCGACGCACAATTAGCGTCAACGAACATTGAGGCGCCAGTATCAGGAGCGGTCGAGCAGCCAAGCGCTGAACAGTTTGAAGCGCAAGTGGCGATGGATACTCCTAACCAGTTTGATACATCGGTAGCGCCAAGTGATGGCGGAGAAATGAACTCTACCATGCGCGAGGGTGAACAACACTTAGCGTCAACGAGCTTTGAATCGCCAGTATCCGGAGCCGAAGAGTAGCAAAGCACTGAGCTATGGGGTACGCAAGTAGCGATGGATACTCCTAACCAGTTTGACACATCGGTAGCACCGAGCGATGGTGCAGAGCATGACTCTATGATGCGAGAAAATGGTGCTCAACTAGCATCAACAGGATTTGATGCTCCAAGCGATGGAGATATGGACCCAAGTACGTCTGACGCAAACTTAGGAGACAATTCTAATATGTTGGATATTGCGACAGCTTTAACTACTGGCGACAAGACAAATCTTGAAATGGATGCCGATGAAATTATCAATGGCGACAAGCTTGATACTATAGTTGGCTTGGGAGGTTCAGTAGGAGAAATCGATGGTGACGTGAACTATGACCAAGAAACAAAATATACATAGTGCCCATATTGATGACGTTTAATCGATATTTCTAATAACTAAACCCTATTGGTGTATACAAACTCTAATAGGGTTTTTTTTAGGTTTCCGAATGAAGATATATTCCACAATCGCATTGATGATCATGTCGTTCGTTTCTGAAGCATATGAAGTTTCAGGGAGAAGTTTATTAATCATGGATGCGCAAACTACGGTTGGCTTAGAAGCTTTAGGTGTGGAAGCCGCTAAAGTTGATGCGTTGGAACGAGTTGAGCAAACCATTTCCAAGGGAGACAAATATGGACTTGTGTATTCTTACCAGCCATCCATTCAGAAACTTATTGTCTTAGCTCAGGATAAAGTTGAATGCGATGTTGGCATTTGCTTAGAAACAACTATTAAATTGATAGTCGATAAACAAATTGCTAAGGCTATCAGTCAAAGCCTTCATAACAGTGCTAGTGGCATGTCGCAACTTGAGTCAAAGCCCAAAGATGTACTCAGTGCGCAGCTAAACCAATTTACATTGATAGAGTCACGCCACTCTCGGTTATCAATTGAGTTCCGCGCAGAAGACGGAATCTATTCTCAGTGGTTAAGGCTAAGAGCAAAGGAGCAAAAGGAGCTTGTTAAACGTATCAAGGTATCTACGATATTTAAGGATACGGAGTTCGTTCCACAAAAAGTTAAGTTGAATCAGGTGCCTGTGTTTGATTCCATAGGAGAGCCATCAACGTCTCAGTACATAGCCTATTCGTTTGCCCTACCTGGTTCCGAGGAGATGAATGATCTGGTAAAAGCCATTCCATCTTTAATCTCTGATACTCGGTATGTGACTATGAAGATGAGTGTCCCAGAGCGGTCCATAGAGCAGGTCGAATTTAGGGCTAAGTATCATTGCATGATATTCGCATCGGCAGATGATTACTTATCACATCAATCGCTGACAACAGCTCAATTGTTTCACCGAGAGCAAGAAGTAGCAATCAACGTGTCAGGAAAGATAGTCCATATAGGTCGTGGGTACTATTACGAAAAAGGTTCCGAATCTGATTCAGTATTCAAGCGTTCAGGGATACCAACCTATTGTGAACTGCTTAATGGAGAATTGGTGTTTCCTAAAGATACAAAGCAGGCAGCTTTTTTGGGGTCCCATGTGACGGTGTTTAGTACTGTTCGTATCCGGGAGGTAGCCACGGATTTCCATGCGGATGAAACGAATATTGATGATTGGCTTCTCGTTGATTCTAACTTTGATAAAGCATGGATAGAGTCACGTTATACAGATGAGATTAATACGATCCGACAAGGATGCATTGATGCGGTGTGTTCTTCACAGGTTATAACCCCTAAACAATTCATGTTGATGCTTAATGGCGAACCCCATGTTGCCTTCTCTAAAGTCGCAGCCGGAATGAGATACCCATTTAGAATTGAGCGCTATCAACCAACGTATCCTCTTGTTGTTCCATACGTGGGCTTACAGACTGCAGGGTATGGTACTGCTTTGAGTTCGTTAACAGTGGAGGAGTGATGTATGGGACGTATGTTTATTTTGTTGTTTCTAATGTCTAGCCTAGTGACTGCAAAGCCATTCGACGCAACTGTAGAGCGCGTAGTTCCGAGCGAGCAAGTAACGCAGGCTCTCTTTCAGCAATTGAAAGATGAAGCCGCGTTTTTAGCTGTCTCTAAAGCGGATTTACGTGGTTATGTAAAGACGAGTCAAAGTTATAACGGCGCTTATCTAGAGACATTGAAGGTTCTACTACCTCTAGTTGCCGATGTGGATGTTGTTAGTCAATCAGTGAATAACTGCACTGGCGCTGATTTTAAATGTGTATCACTGACAGTCAATGTGCAAATAGACAGAGGCGAGTTCCAGTCTCAGCTTGAAATGATAAAGAATGATGAAGTTTTAAGAAGAAGTCTGGATCAATATCATAGGGAGCCTGGTCATCCTCTTCGAAAGCGAATTACGATGTTGTCTTCTCAGATCGAGAGTTTGAGTAAACACGGTGAACAGTCTGATTTGGTTAATTCGCTAAAGGTGCAGCTTCATGAGAGCCAGTTGGTGGAACGTGATATTAAGTCAATGCGTATTGTGACTGAAATTGCACGGCATTATTCGGATTTCATTATCTTTACTCAAGTTGAAGGTATCGAGCGCATTTCTAGTAACAGAGTGAAGGTTACATTACGTTCACGAGGTAGCTCATATGGCAATCATGACTTTGATTCTCGTTTAGCGGCAATTATAGATAGTAACGGTTATGCAATGGACATGTACCATCGAGTGGTGCATCAAGGAAATGTTTCTTCTCGCATCAGTCTAGGAAATCACTTTGATGATGGCCACCAGCTAAAAGTGCGACAGCTTTGTATTGAACCGAACTCCTTTGAATCTCATTCACCGGTTCTACAGGCATTATATGAAAGTGACACGAAACTTACGCTTCCGCTTTATTCACAAAGGAGATTTGTACGAGTTGGTAGCTTCATGGGTGAACCTGTACCAAAAGAAACAAAAGTGGATAGTTACTCTTACTGTATTTGGGATAAATTCGAATACCAATATTTAGTTGAATTGGCGGATAAAGAAATAGAACACTTTGCGATGTCGGGTAGTAGGTCAGCGGCCAGTCGTCTTACTATTGGCATAGAACCGGAACAATACGCTCAGATGTCGCCTAAGCAATGGCAAGCGTATATGGGTAGCAAAGGCTTACTTGATGTTACCCACCAGAAAAAGCCTCGTAGGGTGTCACAGGGCGCAATGTTGCCAGCATTTGGCAACGATTCAACTCGATACCGTGAGAATGTGATCATCGGTTGTAATGCGGATACCGGCGACTGTCCAGACCGAGCAATACAACACTTCTAAATACATTCCCCCCACTTTTGGTACGCAACATATTCATTCCTAGCTTTTTTGTTGTATAACTAAAATATGTAACAAAAGGAGATTACATTATGTCACGTAGAACTGAGCAACAAAGTCACGATGATTTTTGCAATAGAATGCAGAACAACCGACGCAAAAATTCTGGAGTAAGGAGACGTGGCGTATCTCATCGTCATTCATCCCCTGAAAGAGAAGAAGACAAACTGTTTGGGGGTCTTCCATATGTTCATTGGCTTTCAAATGAACTGGAGCGCGATAAAGCATTTGAAGGTGATGACTAATATCTTGCTGCATGTCCAGAACTCGATCAGCCCAAAGGTATCGTTCACACTCATTTGACAAGTGGTGTTAGACCTGAACATTTAGAGACATTGAAATCGAATGTCAAAGTTAACTTTTGAAAGGTAAGGAATCGATTCTTTACCGTCCATTAGACATATCATCCATTCTCTACAGCTATACTAATCTTACACAGCCCCTAAACACTCAAATATCTTTCATTAATTAACCATTTTAACGCGGTATTGCTCCATTCTTCCTTTATACCTTCGGTGTAAATGAATGAAACGGAGATGCGTATGGATTCCGATCTAGTCAATGGATATTTGAAAGAGCATCTATTTCCAAAGATGACCAAAGAAACAATCGATCAAGCCTTTGGTCACCTGGTCCCCAGATTAGGTGCTGGTGAAATGGTTGAGTTGTTATGCCCTTCCTGTGGAAACAAGGGGACACACTTTTTAGGCACTGGTAGTTTCAACTGTGAGTCTTGTGGACCTACTTCGATTATCGACGCCTATTCAAACGACCACTCAGTAACACCACATCGCGCCATTATAGAATTATGTCGCCTAGCCGGTTTGAGTATACCTGCTGACATTTACCGTGAACTCACACCTGAAGATATCAAATTCACGGATATCGTTATGGACATCGCGAGAATGAGAGTCTTGCCAAAAGAAGTGGAAGAGTGGGGGCTTTCAGTGGATGAACGCAATGTGCCTGACCATCTATCCTGTATTCCAGACGCTGAACAATTTATCGAATATGTGAACGCTGTTAACGGTTGGGTTCCCAATGCCGTTATTGATGCCATCACTGAGTTTCAAGGCGAACCCATCTTATTGTTCGTTAACAAAGGTCGCTTAGTGTTCATTAAACTCAATGGATACAGCTCCGCGAGATCACCATTCATCCGATCTTACACAAAAGGCACTAACAAAACCAAGCGAGTGTTTGTCTCAGATGATCCACTGTTTATAGATATGTGTTGGTCTAAGGGCCTATCTGCATATTTTATCAATCCAAATTTTATGACCCCGAGAGCGATTGAATTTCTGAGTGATGAATTCAAATCGAAATCGGTGGTTGCCGTGTGGACCAAAACCAAATGCCAAGATTACGTATTTAGCCGAGATCAAAAAGTACATCGTTACGATTGGTTTAGTCGTAAGGTTCCAGGTTCTTATCAACGTATTGCGGAGTTAATTCAATGACTATTTTTAAGGCAAAATATCAAGCGACGGTGCCTGTTTTAAATTTCGTAAGAGGCTGGGTCATTGCCCTTATTGGGTTTATGTTTTACACCTCACTGGTCAGCTCATCCCATAGTTACCACCCACCGGTGCAAGAAGTGATATTTCTTTGCCTACTTGCCGTTTGCCTGTCTTGGACTGAGTTTATAGAAATCAAAGAGGACACGGTTGAAACTTACTATCGCCATTCGCTAATCACCTTCATAAAAACACCAAAGTTCGTATATGAGATCCAAAGCGATTGGTCTTTAGAAGCTAGGCCCAGTTCATTTGGGTACACAATATGGACAGCCAAGAGCGATAACGCTTTAATTCAGATATTTCATACTGGCCTTGTGTCTAATTGCTATAGCAAGAACTAAACTGTTCGTAAATTGTTGTATATAACAAGTATGTTTGACCATTAGAGATTAAATGTATGAATTCGAAATTTGCTTTTTTTTTGGTAGCCTCAATGTCTTTCACTGTCTCTGTGTCAGTTGTCGCGTCTGAATCAGTGCAAGAAGGCGAGGGCAGTTTGAACCAACAATCCCTGAGCCAATTGGTAGAACAGCACGGGGACAAGACTATCGGTGGTTATGAACGTATGAATGAAGATGGAAACATTGAACAGTCTATTTATTCGGTGTCTGTACTCTTGGTCGATGGGGCGGTGAAGGCTGATCTTCATGATAATGAGCCGGTTAACTAAGCACCCATCAGCTCAGGTATCTGCTATTTTTTGATTTTAATATAATGCATTTCAAAGTCGTTCGAACTCAATGGCTTTGAAAACAAAAAGCCTTCAAAGCTTTCTATCCCTGACGAGGAGTACAAGTGACGTGCTTCCTACGTTTCTATCCCTTCTAGTGTGGTGTTCAATCCCAACTGTTTAGATAAGCCGACAAAACTTTCCAACACTTTGATGCTTACTTCTTGTGAACGGACATCATGAGACTTAAAAGAGACGGGGCTTCTATCGAATTTGATGATGTCAAACTTTATGGTCGTCAACATAGTCATGCTATTGTGACCTGCTGTGAAATTGTCAAGCGCTAAAGCTGCTCCTGATTGGGGTTTTGTGCCCATTTCAGCAGAAAGTCCAGACTTGGCTCTCAGGCTATGTCCTGTAAGGTCTAGCAAAATTAGGAATACGAATATCAAAGATACTGCTAAGCGGTTTTTGTACAAAAAACATTGTGACTTTGGAGTGTACTTGTAGATCACAGCCGTTATTGAGCCTAAAAACATCATATGTCATCACTTATTTGTCACACTTCCAAGTGTCTTAACTTAAATGTCAGTAGCGATGTTTATTTTGATTCGCAATTTCATAGGTATTCACTGATTATTCTGTTGAAGCTGATTTACTTTAACGCCTTTACTGATAAGTGGTGAAGCAGTCACATTGGACTTATCGCTGAAATGGGCGCAAACCCCCTATACTTGAAAGTTGTTGAGGGGAATAGAATTGGGAGCCACCAGAATGAGATCTAAGATATCCACAAATTTTGTTAGTTGCTGGTGGATAAATAAGCAAAAGTGAATGTGATGAAGAGGTTGAGAAATGAAAAAGTCGCGGTTAGGCGACTTTCACTCTGCCATATTTGCATATGGATTCGTCAATACGTTGTCATGGCGCATTATATTGCCACAAACCCATCTTAGGTTGGGCGACCTATTGTGTTGTCAATTAAACACTCTATTTTCGACGCTTAGATGATCCTTGACCATAAACGTCTGATCCCAGCTGCTTATACAAAGCCGGATTGACGGTTAGTTTCAGATCATTGGCAGACAAATCGACGGACTCAGCCCATTTTAGAATTTGTATTCTGTCAAATTTCAATCTCGTAAGTAGCATGCTATTTGGCGTCTCAATAGCAATGAAACCTCCACTGATGTTCGCCACGCGCAGCTGATTACCGTAGTGTGGAAACTCTTCATGAAAGAGTTTATTGAATTCCGCAAGTTCCTTGAGTTTATCTTTGACCGCTGAAAATTTCGTGTCATGGAACACATCACATAAGCTTGTTGTCTCTCTCATAATTTTCTCCAGTTAGATGAGTACACATAAGGTTGTACACCATTTAATGGAAAACTGTGTATTGAATAACTTGGGCTTACTTATTGTCTAACTGAGTGTTTTTGGCATCAAGTTCTTTGATGATCGCCTGTTTAGTCGATCGTTCCTTTGCCTGTGTTTCGCTTTGCTCAGTAAGACGCTTAATATTTTGTTCTAGGCGAGCATTCTCAGATTTCGATGTTATATATTCGGTTTCAAGTTCCGATAGGTCGGTTCTGAATTTGTTTCGACTGTCGCGTAATTCCTGAAGGAGTTGAGCGTCACCTTGAGCCAGTGTTTCAAATCTGATGATTTCACCTCGGCTTTGGCTAGTAAATTTTGATGCTTGTCCAATTCGACCTTTAGATTAATCACATTGTCCTATAACACACCAATCTCATCAATGCTTGCAACACTAATCTAGTTTTTCACGCTTTTTTAAGGT
>NZ_JBQKUM010000043.1:0-44610 GCF_054968605.1 Pseudoalteromonas sp. G5_S1_14_S5
CTAACCTAGCTCTCGCTTTTGATACGCAAACTTTGCATATGTGAACAAGATGTACAACGCTAAGGTCTGACCATGCAGGTGTATAACCAAGTTCCACACCGCTTCACCAATCTCTGTTAAGGTTTCTACTGAATCTCGTTAAACATTAGTCGGTTTATAGGGGATTCCTTGGTGTTGATAATTATTCGCATTTATTGTTCTAAGCGAAAGAACCGATTAGATTGGGTCGTTAATATTAGGAATAACATGATTCTTTTGAGGTATCTATGAGTACAGTCGTTGTATGGGGAGCGGGTAGTGGCTTAGGCGCAGCAATGGTCGAGCACTTTCATCAACAAGGTTTTGAAGTTATCGCGATTGCTAGAAACCCAGGAAAGAATCCACGCTTGGCTATCCTTGAAGTAACAACACTGAGCTGCGACGCGACCGACAAGCAACAAGTTGAGAAGACGGTGGCTGCGTTGCCGAAATCGGCGTTGGTGATTTCAAGTATGGGCAGTTTTAGAGCGGATGTGCCAGTTGACTATATTGGTCACCGGTATGTGATTGATGCTCTTGAAACGAATGACATTAAGCGCTTTGTATTGGTGACGTCTTTAGGTTGTGGTGACTCATGGCAATATTTGTCAGAGCGCTCTAAGAAAGGGTTTGGCGCTGCCGTTCGTGAAAAGTCGTTGGCGGAAGCGTGGTTAATGTCGAGCTCGCTGGATTATACGATTTTACGTCCTGGTGGCTTATTAGATGGTGAAGTGACGGGGAACGGTGAGCTTTCTCAACACGTGGAAGTGCATGGCGTGATTTACCGACAAGAAGTGGCTCGTCTTATCGAAACCTTATTGGCAAACGACGCAAGTTTCGGGCAAGTCTATCAATGTATTGATCCTACGGTTAAGTATGGATAAAAGCCCGGTATTATTTTCTGGAGGCATTTCAATCTAGTGAAAAGTTTTAAGGCCGTTTAATCTCACTGAGCGGCTTTTTTTGTTTTTTGTCCTCAACGAGTTCCATTTGAAGCAAATGTTACCTGTTTCTTATATGAGAATGCCTCTCTCTTAATCTAGATTAAGTTTTACCTGTCTTATTCTCTGTAGTATCCCCGCAATCAGCCTCGCACTAGATGGGGTATTGGCGCAATACGATTGAATGAGGATTAGATTTGAGTACTTTGTTTGCAGAAACCCGCATTGGCACCATGACACTAAAGAACCGTTTTATGAGAAGTGCAACGTGGGAAAATATGGCGACTGAAGATGGTCATATGACAGATAAACTTTACGCTATCTATGAAGAGCTAGCTCAAGGTGAGGTTGGCTTGATCGTGACGGGTTACGCGAACATCGTTGAAGAAGAAAAACCGAATGCTGGCATGATGGGTATGTATAACGACTCGTTTATAGAGGAGTATAAAAAGCTAACTCAGTTGGTACATAACAACGACTCTAAAATCGTAATGCAATTGGCTTATGGCGGTACTAAAACCACTTATGACCTTGGGGAGCGAGTGATCTTCGCACCGAGTGAGGTTCCTGAAAAAGGGACGCAAACACTGGGTAAAGTAATGACCAAAGAGGATATTGACTATATTGTTGATGCGTTTGCCAAAGCGTCATTAAGAGCTAAGCAATCGGGCTTTGATGGTGTAGAAATTCATGCTGCTCACACGTACCTGATCAACCAGTTCTTGAGCCCTTATTACAACAAACGTGAAGACGCATACGGCGGTAGCTTAGAAAATCGCATGCGATTCTTGCTTGAGATCTACGCGGCAACACGTAAGTTGGTTGGTGATGATTTCCCTATCTTGGTTAAGCTGACGGCTTCTGAGTTTTTCGAGGGCGGTGTGACCTTCGATGAAACGCGTTTGGTGTGTAAAACGCTAGAAGAGGTAGGCGTTGATGGCATTGTCGTTTCTGGCAACATTCATGGCAAAGCCGAAACCATGATTGGCGAGTCATACGACGGGTTTACTATCCAAGCTGAAGGTTACTTCCATGAATATGGCCACGAAATTAGCCAAGACGTCGACATTCCTGTTATCACGGTGGGCGGCTTAACGGATTTTGATGCCATTGAAAAAATCGCAAATAATACGGGTATCGAGTACTTTGCACTTTCTCGACCTCTATTATCTGAACCTCATCTAATCAAACGCTGGAAAGAGGGACACCGAAGCCCAGTTGAGTGTGAGAGATGTTCTAAGTGTCGCACCAAGCGTGGTAACTTCTGTGTGGTAAACAAAGACAGAAAAGTGCAGCTAGCTAAAATGTAGTCACTTAAGCAAAAGCTAAGTATGAATCTAAACCTGAGCCTGTGTAATACCGCAGGCTCTTGTTTTTCTGACTCTACCTGAGCACAGAACTCTGTGAACCGCAGCTTGGTTGTGATGTATAAATCATTGTTTAGCTTAAGACTTAACTACTCAAAAGTGATGATTGCGTTCGAATTGGGTTTGATGGCTTATGCGTATTAACCGACTAGCAAGCTTGGCAGTGAGTTCATTCCTCCTTTGTATTAAGGTGACTTGATGTACATGCCGACTACTAACTCGGGCATCGCGATCGATAAGGCACGTGAATTACTGTAGCAAACCAACAAGCTGATTAAAAAAGCATCCCAGAAGTTCAAATGCCATGGGAAAAACCGGACGATAAGGGACAGCTACCACTTATGTTCCATTGACTGCGAATTCTCGATTGGTTCTACCGCAGAGCAGCTAGAGCATCGTAAAATGATGAAAAATATGGGTAATCATGCTGATGATTCTGGCAGCACAGTGACAGTAAAACCGGGCAAAGCGAAGCAGATGCTTTGACATTTCCATGGAGACAATCACGTAGAATTTGCCTGTAATATTCCAGGACACGCAGAAGCGGGATATGGTGAAAAGTGTAACGCTTTAGACGCTAATTATTAGCTCTTGGTTGGATTAGAAATTCAATCGGGCTAGGAAGTTAAAGATAAGTCTTAACTCATACTAATGCGTCAGTTGAGACTTATCTTCCTTTCTCATCACTGTAAAAGAATCGATGTTTCCAGTAGGTGCTGCGCCTCACCACTTAGGTGAGGGAGCTCTGACATGATTCTTTTCAGCTTGTCGTCGATAGACTCCACTTCACTCAAAGAACGAAATGCAAGAATAGCTTGCTCAGGCTCACTGCTCACATAACCTTTCAACGTATTAAGTTGAATTTTGTTCGCGTTTTCGACTTTGGACAGGGCGATATTGATTGTCTCAATATTGATAGTCAACTCATTGCTTTTAAACATTTTTATTATTTTATGGTTGTTTCCAGTTGAGCGCACATTAACATAATGAAGGATTTGAACATTGACCGAGATTATAAAACTAGAACAATTCTGAGAAACAGTAAGAGTCGTAAAGGGGAAACTAAAGGTAATTTAAGCAGTTAGAGGGTTAAGTCAAAGTATTAGAATTATCTTTGAAGATTGAGTTAGATCTGAGGTGATAAACGATAATCTTGAGCTGGAGCGTGCAGCGGGAATCTAACCCGCATCATCAGCTTGGAAGGCTGAGGTAATAGCCATTATACGATGCACGCACATTGTCTTAAGGGTAAGACTGAGGCATTAAGAAGACTTGGAGCGTGCAGCGGGAATCGAACCCGCATCATCAGCTTGGAAGGCTGAGGTAATAGCCATTATACGATGCACGCACATCGTCTTAACTAGTCTGATAATGCCACATCTAACTGAAAACGAAACCTTTTTTTTCCATTTTTATTCTAAGTGCTCGCATAATCACCACTCCGCTAGTTTTTCAATCACGTTTGGTGTTTCGTGGTTGCATAAAGTGTGACTAAACTCTCGTTAAGCGTTCTGTGCTTAATGTCATGACTACCGTTAACTTTGGGTGAAGTTTAATCCTGGTTTATAAATCTCCGCATTGTTTGTTTTTTTTTGCTCTGTATTTAACCAGTATTTTATAAATAGCTTCTTTAACACACGAGGTTTTTTTGAGCTGACTTAACGGTCTGTTGTAACAATATGGTTTCATAGATTTAACTTGTGAACAATTCTTGTTATTCATAGGCTTAATCCTAAATGAGTAAAATCATTCTTACTTTTGAGTGTTCGGAGAAAAAAGTGACGAATCTAGTTGATAAATCACGCAAAAACCTCGTCATTCCGTGTATCGTCTGGTACATTTGCCGCACATTTTGTTTCCCCTAAAATACCCATGCCTTCTCAGTACCGAATTAACAAAATTGTTGAAATTGGCGATACACTTCACCGCAGTGGTTGTGCTCCTTATAAGCTTGAAAAATATACACAGTATTATGCTAAAAAGCATGGTGTAGACGTAATGATTCAAGCAACACCGACCGCGATTAATTATCAATTTCCAGACGATAACAATGCCGTTATTCTCAAACGTCTAAAGCCAGCTTCAATCAACCTGAGTTTGCTGGCGAATACCATCATTCGTATTAATCAACCAAGCAGTGAACCAGTCCCAGAGCCAGTGGGTTACTCTAAATGGATTATTGCACTGGCGAATATGTGGATTCCACCTGCGTATCTAATGCTCGTCGGAAGTACTTTGGAAGCTGTAGGCTTTTCTGCGCTACTTGGCTTGATGGTTTGGGTATGTCAGCTAATTCTTCATTCACGCCGCGCGATTGCGGTTGAATTCATCTCTGCACTATTAACTGGTATTGCTGTGGCATTTTTGGCAAGCACAGGGCTACCAATTCCGGTATGGGCGTTGTGTATTGCCTCGATCGTTTTGTTTGTCCCCGGGTTATCCATAGCCAATGCATTAGAGTGTTTGGCCTTTAACGATTTAGTCTCTGGTACCAGTTTACTGGGGCAGAGTGCCTTAACACTGATAAAACTGTTTGTCGGCATCATAATGGGGCTCAATATTGGTGAGGCTGTGTGGGGGCAAGCGGTATCCATTGATTACACCAATGCTGTACCGACTTGGATGCATATTTCTGGATTAGTGCTTATCTCTGCATCATTGGGTGTAATGTTCAATGCAAGACCTATGGATATTTTGTTAGGTTTGCCAGTTGCAGTATTGGGGATGTGGGGACCATTCTATCTAGGTTTTGATAGTGGTTGGGTTGTTGGCACCTGGGTAACTACAGTATTGATTACGCTCTATGGGACTTGGATTGCGAAGAAGATGGACCTAACAGGTGCTATCTATATTGTTCAAGGGATCATTATCTTAGTCCCGGGTAGTCGTGTTTTAGTGAGTGCAAGCCAATCGGTATTTGAGCAGTCTATTTTACCGATTCCGAGCATCGGCTTATCGGCGCTATTTATGTTCTCGGCGATCGTAGCTGGGCAAATCACGGCGTATTCCATTTACTCCCCAAAAGTCGAACGTTAAGACGCTTTACTTATCGGAACCTTCTAAACAAACACAGCTCACTGCTGTGTTTGTTCGTTTTGGAGCCGATCTTTCTTACCACAAACTCATCTTGATGCAATTGATCCGATTTATGCTCGCTAACCTTGGAAAGAGCCATTATGATGAACATAAATTCCATTTAAATGAAGTAGTAACGTATGTCTTTACCTCCTTGTCCGCAATGTCAGTCTGAATATGTTTACCCAGACCAAAACAACTTAATCTGCCCTGAGTGCGCTTATGAGTGGAATCCAGAAGAAGAACGTTTGGAAAGAGAAGCTGCGCGAGTGAAAGACGTTAATGGCGTTGTGCTAGAGACTGGCGATAAAGTCAATTTCATCAAAGATTTAAAAGTAAAAGGCAGTTCTAGCGTCCTAAAAATTGGTACTAAAGCTGTGATTCGACGCATCAACGAAGGCAAAGACCATCAGTTAGACTGCAAATTGGATGGTGGTGGTGAAATGTTAGTAACCGCGAAGTACGTGAAAAAACAGTAATCTATGTTTTGCGTGATTGTCGCAAATGTTCAATGCTTCACTAAGCTTTCTCGGCATACTTTCTAGAAGATTAATGACACTAGGTAAAAAAGTTATTGATTAGAGAATACAGTACAGCCTACACTGATGCCGTTTTAGATATTTGGCTTGAGGCTTCCATCAAGGCGCATGATTTTATAGCGCCTGAGTTTTGGAAGTCACAAGTGGGCAATATGCGTGATATCTACCTTCCTGCGTCACAAACCTATGTCTATCTGAACGGTGGCCAAGTTTGTGGTTTTTATTCACTCCATGAGGGCGTGTTAGCTGCGATCTTTGTGAGCCCAATACAGCAGGGGTGTGGTATCGGCAAACAACTCATGACACATGCCAAGCTGCAGTGCCCGAATTTGTCTTTGAGTGTGTACCGAGAGAATCAAGCAAGTATTGGGTTTTACCTTTCCCAAGGTTTTGAAATTGTTCGCGAACAAGTTGATGAACATACAGGGAATCAAGAATACTTAATGTGTTTAGCTTAGGTTCAGCGCACAATCAGACAAACATTAAGTAGGAGTGAAAACGACATGGATATAGTCAAAGCCGATTTATCGCATTCAACGGCCTTTCATCATTATGTGAATGCTTGTGCTGAAGATGGGCTTGATATCTACACTGGTATTTCTGATAGCAGCGATGCCTATTTAAAAAGACGTATTGCTTATTCTAAAGGTGAAGGTTTGTCAGAAGGTTGGACTCCAGCTTCTACTTATTTTTGTATCGATTGTGGCGAGATCCTTGGTGTGATTCGAGTTCGTCATGGAACAACTGATTACATCCATGACGTCATCGGACACATAGGCTATGAAACTTTGCCCCAAGCGAGAGGGCGTGGTGTCGCTAGCTATATGTTGTCTTGTATACAACATCACGCGTTAACAGAAAGCGCTATCATTACTTGTGAAAGTGGCAATATCGCTTCGAAGAAAGTGATTGAGAAGTGCGGTGGTCGGTCCTTGAGTACATTTTATTCAGAGCAAGGCAGACACGAAGTATTGCGTTATCAACTAGACCCTAAATGAACTGTGTTTAAGTAACACGTCCCAGTTACTTTTGGAGATATTTTGAAGTATTCAACAAGGCCTGCTCAGCTATCAGACTATAAATTTCTGTTCGAGCTTAAAAAGGCCGCTGAGTTCGAACCGATCAAAGCCGTATTTGGTTGGGATGAACAAGTCCAGCGAGATATACACGCCGAAGAGTGGGAAGAAGAAAGGCCTGAGATTATTGAGCATAAAGGCAAAGCCATTGGTAGTGTGTTGCTGCAAGATAAAGGGGATCACTTCTATTTTTGCCGATTTTTCTTGCTGCCTGAATATCATGGTAAGGGTATTGGAAGCCAAGTTTTGACGGATTGTTTAGCCCACGCTTCAAAGCTTAATAAGCCAGTAGAATTGTGTTATTTGCAAGGTAATCGAGTTGGGGAGTTGTATCTCCGATTTGGTTTTGAAATTACCTCGCAAAACGATCAGTTTGTTTATATGTGGCGTAAATAGACATCCATTCAAAATGGTTACAGCGTGTCCGTAACTTGATAGGCTCCTGACACCCATCTAGCGTAAAATCTTGCAAAGCTCCCTATGCTTGATGACTAAGCGATTACACTTAGAACAGATCGAGCGTAAGGGAGTATGCAATGTATGGTTATCTGGCTTCAGAACCCCTGTATAAGTAAAGGTTGTGCTTTTAACCTAGATTAGGAGCAGCTCAAAAGTGTATTTGGCTATTTTTATCAATGCTTAATTTAACTTAGGAGTAAACTTAATTTCGTTTAACCGTGTAATAACCTGCTCTTCAGTTTCCTTGAGCCAATCATAGCGTTTTGTGTACAAGCGACGTTTGGTCTTTTTCAATGTGTCAGTGTCTTTACGAAGAGGCTTAGTTGGCAAAGAAAACCAGTGTTTATCGACCAAAGAGGCCCCAATTTCAGTCCATAGTGTGTTGTAATCAAACGTTATAGCACTCCGTTTTGAGCCAATATAGCGTATCGCTTGGTAGATATGACCTTTATTCGAAATTGCTAAAATCTCATCAACTTTCATGTAATTCGCAAACATAATTGCGAGCTCAACCATCAGTGACTTTGGCCTTAGCCCGTGCAACGAACGCGTTAGTTCTTTGATTTTATCTTGGCTGCTGGTGATGCGCTTGTTTGTGCCTTGTAGGCAGCCGATATGCATGGTGCGCTGCCCATTATTATCAGAGATATTGAAGGTGACCGAGTAAATAGTCAGCCCGGTATTAGCCTCGACGAGTCTGATCCCCAGAGAGCCTTCACGAGATTCCCCCGAGAAAGTCTCAATCCTAAACTCATCTCCATTTCGATCTGTAAAAGTCAGAAGCTTAAAGTTAGAAAGGTGCAGATGCACTGTGTTTGGACCAAATGTTCGTTCTAAAAGTTCGAAGTGAGAATGCAATAACGAAGCACGTGTTTTAGGCTTGATACCAATACAGATGAATGGCTTGAGTGGCTTTTCAAAGATTTTAGGATTCTGTTCAAGAAGGTTTGAGAGATTATTTTTCTCTTTGAGCTGATGCACTTTGCGAATGATCTTAGGGTTCATAACGCCCCATAGTGTAAAGCGCAGATTTTTCTTGATTCGGTTTAAACCTTTAGTGTGTGGGTGTACAGCATTCGAAAGCTCAACGATTTGACGAAAATTTTGCACGTTTACCTCAACTTAGAAAACAAAAAAGCATCGTTGAAAATAAAAAATGATGCTCCATAAAATGATAAGTAGGGGTTAGTGGAAAAATCGTGAAACTAGAGCTTATGATTTTATTGCTAATAATGCTCCGAATGTTAAAAGGCCAAATCCACACGCTTGGTTGAGCCTTTTCTTGGCTTTTAACAAGTGTTTTTGCAAAGTCTTCGAAGTAAATAACATTGCGACAATTCCAAACCACAAGCCGTGAAGAATAATCATATAAAGCCCATAACCGAGTGCAACATGTTGGTTTTCAGCGTTAGGTGAGATGACTTGGCTAAAAATGCTTAAGAAGAACAGCATGGTTTTGGGGTTAAGCACGTTGCACAAAAAGCCTTGTGCCAAATAGCGCCAAGTACTGATGTTTTGCGTCGTTCCTTGCATAGGGCCAAGTTTGCTGTCTGCGCTCAGTATTCCCTTTATTCCAAGGTAAATAAGGTAAGCGGCACCTGCGTATTTAATGATGTCGAAAAATTGTTCATTCTGTGAGATTAAATAACTGATACCGAACATTGAATAGCTAATATGAACGCAAATCGCTAGGCTAACTCCTAACGCTGTCCAAATACCGGCTTGCCTACCTTGATTGACGCTATTCTTCAGAACTAAAACGAAATCAGCGCCAGGGCTTATAACAATTAATAGTCCCAGAACCGCTAAGCTTAACCACTCCATAAATACTCCAACTCTCTTATTTGATTAGCCGCCATTGTATGGTTTTTATTTACTACCTATAATCGAAATGAAATCCACTAAGCTGTGAGAAAAAATCACATATGAGGCACCTTAAAGCATTTCATGTTTTTCATGTCGCCGCGCATTCGATGAGCTACAGCGAAGCGGCAGGCAAGCTGAACATTACACATGGTGCGGTGAGCAAACAGATCAAGGTGCTAGAAAGCCACCTGTCACAAACTCTGTTTTATAAGCAGGGTCGCAATGTATGTTTGACCAAAGAGGGTGAGCTACTTAAAGGCTACACAGAGCAAGCGTTTCAGGCGTTGGACACAGGTATCCAAAAGCTCAACCAACTGAACAACCACGCGCTCGAAGTGTCGTGCGAACCAACACTGACCATGCGCTGGTTGATGCCTCGTTTAGGCGATTTTTACGCCGAGTCGGGTATTGATGTTCGTTTGTCGACTGCTGGTGGGGCTGTGAATTTGGATGCGAATGGCCTCGATATGGCAATACGAAGGGATGATTTTAAGCTAACCGAAAGCTATAAGCAGACACTATTAGTTGAAGAGTGGGTTGGTCCCGTTTGTTCTCCCGAGTACTGGCAACAGATAAAAGACAATTTGGGTGGTATGAAGTTATTACACAGCAGTACTCGACTGAATGCATGGGCGCATTGGATGTCCATCACAAAAGACGCAGTAGACAGCGAGGTATTATCGCAAGTAGCAATGAACCAAACATTCGCACACTTCTATTTCTGTTTTCAGGCGGCTGTCGATGGGTTAGGGGTTGCACTTGGGTCGTATCCACTTGTCGCTGACGATATTGAAAGAGGCAATTTGATCGCGCCGTTTGGCTTTGTAGCTTCTGGTCATCAGTACATATTGATCACACAAGGCAGCGATCAAGATGAATCAGGGCATTCGTTCGTGACTTGGCTGAAGAGTGAGTTGTCGCAGTGTGTTCCCACTAATGAGCCAATGCATCCTAACGGCAAAGGCTAACTGACCTTTGATGTCGATTGTTTAGCAAGCTCATGGGGCGGTACACCAAACGCTTTCTTAAACGCATTGGTGAAGTTTGAAGGATGTTGATAACCCGCTTCATAGGCCGCTTCGGTGATTGAAACTAAGCCGCGCTCTAAATGCAGACGTGCGATGTCTAAGCGTCGGTGGCGAATATAGCCATTGATGGTTAGGTTGTAAGACTCTTTAAAGCGGCGTTGTAAGTTAGAGACACTCATTGAGAATCTACTCGCGATACTTTCAAGGCTGAGCGGTTGATCCAGGTTGATTTCAATGTAGCTGATGATGTCTTCTATCTTATTATCGAACCCTTTTTCGGCCTTAACTTGGTGACCGTTTTGAGCAAAGCCAATGTTTTTATTCGTGCTGTTTGGGCTAACGTTTATATTTTCAGTAGAGCACACTTGGCAACATCGGAGCGGCATTTGAGACAAGGTTTGAGCAAGTAACTGCTGAGTCAGTGTCTCGACCATAAGTTTGTCCTGAAAGTTGGTTGGCGTCGCTTGGCGTGTAAGCGTGCTAGCGAGTTGAATGATGTCGGGGTTGACCTGAATATCGTAACAAGCCTTATGCGTATCTAAGAATGACTTACTTGAACAGTGATCACGCAAACGTGTTTTAATCCATTGCGGCTTAACCAAGATATTGATCTTATTTATTTTGTTATCTTGAATTAACGAACGTCTAAAGTTGGCTGGTTTGGCTAGGTTGACTACCACGCCTTGTGGTCCATTGCTGGCATCGAGATCAAACTCCAAATCGTCGTAGCCAAAGGTGAGCTTTCCTTCTAGAAGGATAGTAATCAAAATAGCGGAGTGGGCCGTGGATACGATATTACTGTCGACCAGTTCGATACAGCGGCCACCATGTATAAAAATTTGGTCGTTATATTGGTAAGAAAGAAACTTCCCCTCAGCGAGTGAAGTCTGCTTAGTTTGACCTTGTGTCACGATGATCTGCTTTTCAGTCTGTTCTAGCTTTTTGGTGAGAGCGACCTTCTTGGTTAATGTAGACTTTTTAGCTATCACATTCGCTTTCGCCACAGTCGTTTCGCCAAGTTTAGTTTGCTCTGACGTTACTTCACCCATTTGACCTTTCCTCATAACAGCTATGCGTTTTCGCATAAGCAAATCATCTGTGCATTTATAAATTACAACCCTATCATATTTGCGAATTATTACCATTTACACCTAGGATTGAATTTATGGGAAGCCCAGCCAGATCAACAATTAAGCTTTCAGCCCTCTGTATTGCCATAGCTAGTGCGTTTAGTAGCCCTGTGATAGCAGAAGAGAACACATCGCACTTTGATGAAGTGGTGGTGTGGGGAACGAAAGTATCAAGCAACACTGAATCGATCATTGCCGATGATATGTCACTTAAGCAAGCTGACCATATGTCTGATTTACTGCGTGAGATTCCGGGTGTTGATGTTGGGGGCACACACTCGGTGAACCAAAGAATCACGATTCGTGGCTTGAGCGAAACGGATCTCGATATTCGACTTGATGGCGCATCTCAGCACGCAAACATGTTCCACCATATTGGCAACCTGACGCTTAACCCAGACATTTTGAAATCGGCCGACATCCAAGTAGGTAACAACTCAGTCACGCAAAATGGACTCGGTGGCTCTGTGTTGTTTGAAACTAAAGATGCAAAGGACCTGCTTCGTTACGACGAAAGATTCGGAGCTCGTGTTTATGGCGGTTATGCAACTAACGCAAGCCAGCAAGGCTCTTTAACAGTGTATGGCTTATTATCGGATAACGTTGATGCCATGCTCTATAGCCACTACATGAGCCGTGATGATTTCAAGGACGGCGATGGCAATGAAACCTTTGGTTCAGAAGGGGATGTATACAACATTCTAGGTAAGCTTGGTTTTGAACCGAGCGACTTGCACCGTTTTGAACTCTCTTATGATCTCTACCGCGATAGCGGCGATTACAGCCCACGACCGGATATGTCAGGTGGCGCTAATGAAGGTCTGTCTAACGATATTCTGATCTCAACCGATTACGGTCGTGACACCGTCACTGCAAGCTATGAGCTACGTGGCGATACTCATCAAGGTGACGTGACGCTTTACAACACTCAAACTGAAATTAAGCGTGATGAAACTGTTATGGCACCACGCTGGCCATCGAACCGTTTGTCTAAAAACACGGCAAAGAATCAGAACTTTGGCGTGAATGCTAAGTTCCAATCGGACTATCGTTTGATGTCGTTTGATAATGTTGCGACTTACGGTTTTGATTACATGGACAAGTCATCAAGCAGTTATTACGGCAGCAGTAAGTTTATGGATGAGTCGGCAATTTCTACCGCGCTTTTTGTTGAAGACCAGTTCTACTTTACTCAAGCCTTCTCGATCACAGCGGGTGTTCGTTTTGATGATTATCAGCGTAAAGCAGAGACAGGAAATGACGATTTCGATGACGTAACTTGGTCTATAGCAACGCAATGGGATGTGACACAAGATTGGACTCTGTTTGCGAGCACACGTTCGTTATTTAAAGGCCCAGAGTTGATGGAGACCTTTATTGCGTATCAAGATGCTGCGTACTTAGCGGATGACATCAAGGCCGAAACAGGACAGAACACGCAAGGTGGTGTGCGTTTTGACAAGCGTATTGATGATCACTTTGTTGGCGCGAACCTAACTGTATTCCAAACCAATATCGATGATTACATTGCAGAAGAGTATCAGCGTGCCAGCCAAAGTTACTTGATTTACAACTTAGGCGACGTGGAGATCAAAGGCTTTGAAGCAAGCTTGTCTTACGGCTACGAGATGTTTAATAGTAAACTCTCTTATGCACGTTCAGATACTAAAAACAAAGATACAGGCGGCGCTGTCGCGGGTGGAAACGGTCGCAGTATCGATATGGGCGATAGCATCACGTTAACGCTAGACTACCAGTCTGAAGCGTTAGAAACTATTTTTGGTTGGAACTCAATGTTTGTTAAAGACGAAGACAATGTATTTGATGGTCAGCCAATTAAAGAAGGCTACGACGTGCATAACCTTTATGCGCAATGGGTGCCATCAACGGTCGATGGACTGTCTGTGACCTTTGGTGTCGATAACGTATTTGACGAGCAATACACCTCACACGCATCCCGTTCAGGTACAGCGAGAGGCTTTACTCTCGATGACTTTGAACCTGGTCGTAACTATAAGCTTTCTGCCGCGTACCAGTTCTAGTTGCGAGTAACGAAATAGATTCAGTCAGAGTGATAAGCTAGCGGTTGTAGGGATCCGCGAAATTTATAGAGCGAAGCTGAAGCTATTCGTTTGCGCCACTCGCTAAAGTGAATAGTGAAAAGAACAGCGCCTCTCGAGCAAGGAATCGAGAGGCGCTTTAGTTTTTTATTACTAGAAAGGTTACATGGGCTTAAGACAAATTACTCAATGGGCAGAGATAATACACCACTATTGAGCTTGACTTGCTTCAGCCATTCTTTCGTAATTGCACCGTCTTCTTCGTAGAAACAAGCCGCTAATACCGCGCCAATCACAATCGCACGCCCACAACTATCACCGCCACATAAAATGTTATCTCGAATACCTTGTTTAAAGCTTTGAGCGCCTGCAATGATTCGAATCAGCAGTGGGAACGCGGCGCTTAATTCACAATGCAATCCAAATTTCTTTGCAGCCTCGGTGATTGAGAGTTCAGGCTCTGCCAATGCTTCATCGATTTGCTCGTGTATAAACTTGCCGCAGGTTTGTCTGACCATCTCTACCGATTGTGATGGTGAATTACCTTGTATCGCGGCTTGAATCAGCAAGGTAATAGCCTGCGCCCACTCGACGGCTTTATCATTATTATTAGTCACTCGAACTGCGCTTTCGACCATTGCTGGAAGGGTGTGAGAAGTATAAGTACAAGCCACTAATGGGATGATTTTTGAAATAGCAGGTAATTGCGTGTCATCAGCGCCACAGGCTGTGATAGGGGTATCGGCCAGTTCCAGTTGGTGGATGTTCAGCAAACTCATGCGTGTTGCTTTATCTATGTAACCTTGCCAACTGCCACCGAAATCAAACCAGAAGCGGAAATGCTTGATGTAGCATGCTTCATCATAGTGTTGATTGTCGACTAGGCTATCAACCATCGCCAATAGTTGAGCGCCGTATTGTGATTGGTCGCCTGCGGACTTTCCCTGGTGAGCAAAATAGCCTTTATCTTGATAATCGGACTCGTTTGGTGAACGAAACTCAGGCTCGAAACCTGCTACCTGAAAGATCCTCTCTTGATCATATAACCAATGTAGCCCCATAGAGGCAGCGTCCCCTACTAATGCGCCGACAACGGCATAAAACGCTCTTTCTTTATGATTATCCATGTTGGTTTGACCTTTGAGAGAATCTGATGAGATTTGGTATTCAAAGTATAGTGTTTAAATGAAGGGTTTGCTGTGTTTTAGACGAGAGTTTTGAAACGATTAATCCTGATTGGTCAATGAGTTAAACCAATCAGGATAAGCTGATGAATATTATAGGCTAGGGCAAGCAGGGGTTACTGAAGTGCTACAGAAACAATGGAGTAACTCTTGCAAACTAGCGGTTTAGATAAGCACTTGAGCGTTGCTCTATCTTTCTGAAAATGCGCGAGAGCGTGAAGCAGAGTGCGAAGTAAACCGCGCCAACAATCAGCCAGATTTCAAAGATCAAACTGGATGAATTTGCCATCTCGGTGCCAACGAAGGTCATTTCTTGAATCGAAATCAGAGAAACAATCGAAGTGTCTTTTACCAACGAAATTGCTTGGCCAGCTAAAGGCGGGGTTATCGCGGTTAATACCTGTGGGCCTACTACATATCGATATTTTGAGAAGACGGATAAACCAAGTGAGTCCGCAGCTTCCCATTGCCCTTTAGGAATGCTTTCTAAGCCAGCGCGAATCACTTCAGCGATATACGCCGAAGAGAGAAGACCAATACAGATAACACCAGACGCTAAGTTTTCCCAAAGGTTGGCAGGTCCAAATAGAAAAGCTTGCAGTTGGTTTATGTCGCCATTGTGTTCACGTAGAAGGGCTTCTAAACCAAGCAAAGGAATCAGCTGGTTAGAGACAAAAAAGTAAAAAATAAACACAAAAACCAGTGGTGGAATATTTCGAACCAATTGGATGAAAAGCAGAGCTGGTGTTTTAAATAGAGCGATCTTAGAGTGTCTTGCGACCCCAAGTAGGGTACCGAAAGATAAGGCCAACACCATACTCCACAAACTTAAACGTAGTGTTGCGACTAGGCCTTGGAAGAAGTAAGGGATGCTACCTTGAGAAGGTGGAATGAAGATCAGCGTGAACGCGTCTTCCCATCGCCACTGATAGTTAATGCCGACAGCAGAGCGATAATAAAGCCAACCTGCAAACGCACAAATGATGGCGAATAACACACCATCCAAAAGATTGAGGCGTTGATACCAAGGCTTAATGTGAAGGTTGGGCTTGGGCGTTGATAATGCGCTAATACTACTCACGTCATTCCTGTTTAAACAATGATTATTACTGTGTTGTGAGAATGGGCTATGAATTCACAACTATCTCGGGGAGTTCTTAAAAGGCAGTTCCAGTAAGGTACTGCCTTGATTGGTTATTTAACCTCTAATTAGCCGTCGATTACTGACCTTGAGCAATCTGATCTTGCCAATCTAGAGTAGAGAACCAGTACTCGTAACGCTCTTTTAACCAGCCATCTTCAGTACGTGCTTTGATCCACTCATTAAAGAACTCAGCTTTGTCGGTTTCACCTAGGCGAACAGCAAATGCCTCGTTACCTTTTGATAGACGTTCATCAAATGGAATGAATAGAGTGTCAGCGTTCTTGATTGCTTCGTGTTCTGGCTTAGGGCTAGAAGCGATAACCGCGTGTGCATTGCCGTTTAGTACTTCTTGGAACGCTTGAGCGTCGTCATCGAACTGAAGTACTTTCGCTTTCGGGAAGGTTTCACGAGCAACTTGAACAGTGAAGGCGCCACGACGAGCTGCAATTTTCACTCTGCGGGAGTCGAAATCCGAAATCTTGCTGAAGCCTTCTGCTAGCTCTTTGTTAGCCGCCAGTTGAACACCAGAGTGAGAATACGGTTCAGTAAAAAGAACACTCTTAGCGCGCGCTTCGGTAATCGACATACCGCCAATGATTACGTCAAACTTATTCGATAGCAGTGAAGGGATAATGCCATCCCATGCCGTCGGTACAAATTCAACTTTCCAGCCTGAATCCTCAGCAAGACGTTTTGCCACATCGATTTCAAATCCGACAAGATCGCCTTGTTTGTTACGCATAGCCCAAGGAACAAAAGTCGACATGCCAACACGTAGCGAGCCACGTTCGTTGATTTTGTCTAGGTTAGGCGTTTCAGACGCAAGTGCAGGCAAACTTACGGCAAGCGCAAGTAAAGCAGTGATAGCGGTTTTAAATAGCTTCATGCTGATAAATCCTTATTGTGTTCGCCAGTTAGCTCCGAGCTTATGCTCAAGCCAAGCTGCAACGGCAGAAAGTGAAAGTGTAAGTGCAAGATAAATGATTGCCACAGAGAACCATATCTCAAATGGCATCGCAGTTTCAGAAACAATGTTTCTCGCCTCGGTTGTCAGGTCGAAAATAGCCATGACACTCACAATCGAAGAGTTTTTGATAAGGGAGATCACTTCGTTGGTCAGAGGTGGCAACGTGCGTTGTACCACTTGAGGAAGAATCACATCCCAATAAGTATAGGTCTTTGATAAGCCCAAAGATTGAGCGGCTTCAAATTGTCCTTTAGAAATACTATTTAAACCTGCACGAAATATCTCAGCGGTGTATGCTCCTTGAAAAAGCGCCAAGGCTAAAACCGCTGTGCTAAAACGATCCAGACCGATTACAGGGCCGAATACAAAATAGAGCAGGTAAATTTGTACCAACAATGGTGTATTACGAATCAATTCCACATAGCTGGTCGCGAGAGTGCGACCGACAACTGAATGGGAGTTACATAATAGGGCTGTGGTTAAGCCAATCACCAGTGTTGCAACTAAAGAAATCAGAGAGATATTGATGGTAACGAGTAGCCCCTCCATCAATTCAGCAGGCCACCACTCACCATCTTCATAGAAAGCGATGTAGTCAGGCACTCGATCCCATTGCCAGCTGTACCCCATAGCCTGAGCACCAGAATCGAGGATCCAAACAACGGCTGCCGCAAGCACCACAATTTGTACCAAGGCAGAGAGTGCGGGTTTCACTATCTTTAGCAACATCAGTAAGTCAGAATCTGATTTAGGAACGCTTGAGTGCGTTCGTGTTGAGGATTTTCGAACAGGCTCTGTGGTGTATTAGATTCCACGATCTGTCCTTCGTCCATAAAGATGACTCGATCGGCAACGCGTTTTGCAAAGCCCATTTCGTGTGTTACGCACACCATGGTAATGCCTTCACTTGCCAGTTCGACCATTACATCAAGCACTTCATTGATCATTTCCGGATCAAGTGCTGATGTCGGTTCATCGAATAGCAGTAGCTCTGGCTTCATACAAAGAGAACGCGCAATTGCCACACGTTGTTGTTGACCACCTGAAAGCTGAGCCGGGTACTTATTCGCCTGTTCTGAGATGTGTACACACTCGAGATAATGCATGGCGGTTTTCTCTGCTTCTTCTTTGCTTTTTTTGAGCGTACGAATTGGAGACAGAGTAAGGTTTTCGAGCACAGTAAGATGGGGGAATAAATGGAAGTGCTGAAACACCATTCCAACTTGGCCAGGTGTGTTGAACTTGCAGGGAAGCGATTGTTCTAACACGGAAAGTTCGCCACCTTCGAACGGTTCTAACTGATTGATACAGCGGATCAGAGTGGATTTACCTGAACCAGATGGCCCGCAAATCACCACAATCTCTCCCTGTTCAATATTTAGATCAATATCCTTTAGGGCATGAAAATCACCATACCACTTGTTAAGTGACTTAAACTTAACCATTTCCTTAAGATTGTTCAAATCGTTGTTCATACCTAGTAAAGAGACAGGCTTACCTTAACAATATAGAAATATGATTGCACATAAAATTAGAAACTTATGAGAATTTAATAGCATATTGTAGGGCAAATAAAAAACAGCGCCGGATTTGGACGCTGCTTGAGGGTATACGCAAGGTCAAAGAATTTGGTTCAGTTTCATTGCATAAATTTTTAAATTATCGCGATTTTATTTAGAAACCTGATTTCTTTGCTCTAATTTTAACCGTTAATTGATCGCAGATTCTAGAATCTCGCGAGTTTTTTCTAGCGTGATAGCTTGGTTCTCGCCAAGTTGAATGTAACCATGTGATTCTAGTTGTGCAACCACGTTGTCGATAGCTTTTGCTTTATCCGCCTCGTAGCCATCAAACACAGTCGCTACGTCTAGGCTGTGATAGAAGGCTTCGATAGCATCGATAGTGCGCTCTGCTAAATCTTCGCCCGCTTCTAGGCCAAATACGTTACGACCCATCTGTTCAAGTTTACTGCGTTTCGCTTCGATCTGGTTACGAAGTAGTGAAGGTTGAACAATGGCTAGTGAACGTGCGTGGTCGACATGCCACAATGCTGTGAATTCATGTCCAATCATGTGCGTTGCCCAATCTTGAGGAACGCCAGTACCAATAAGGCCATTTAGCGCTTGGTTAGCTGTCCACATTAGGTTTGCACGCCATGCATCGTTGTCACGCTCGTCGTATTGTTTACCCAGTACAAGAAGGTTTTTCAGCAATGTTTCTGCGTAGCCGTCTTGAACCATCGCGTTAGCAGGCATAGTGATGTATTGCTCACACACGTGAACCCAAGCATCAACCAGACCATTCACCAATTGGCGCTCTGGTAGAGACTTCATTACATCTGGGTCCATAACTGCAAACCTAGGCTGTACCGCAGGGTTTAGGAAAGCCAGTTTCTCTTGAGTTGCTTTACGAGTGATTACTGCACCCATGTTTGATTCAGAACCTGTAGCCGGAAGCGTCAGTACCGCACCGATTGGCGTCGCTTCGGTCACTTGGTGCTTGCCTGTTAGGATGTCCCAACCGTCACCGTCGTATTTCGCTGCTGCTGCAACGTATTTCGAACCATCAATTACTGAACCACCGCCAACAGCGATAATGAATTCTACGTTTTCTTCTTTAACGATAGCGACTGCTTTGTCTAATGTTTCTTTGGTTGGGTTTGCTTCAACACCAGAAAACTCAATCCAAGCGTGATCTTTAAGAGATGCGACTACTTGGTCGTAAACACCGTTGCTTTTGATTGAACCGCCACCGTAGATAACAAGTACTTTCTTTGAAGTATCAACGGCTTGGCTGATAGCGTTGATTTGGCCTTGGCCGAAGTGGATAACAGTAGGGTTAACATAGGTAAATTGCATCGTCAGTTCCTTGTGTAAAGCTAAAATTTTTATTTGTTGTAGTGCTCAATTTCTGCATTTGCATATTAGTACACGGTATTGGGGTGGTGAAGGTCAATTTCTCCAAAATAATTGCCTATTTCTACATAATTGATATTCTATTTGGGCTTTTGTGCAAACCAACATCAACCTTTGAATGGAACATCACCTGTTATGAATACACTCGCTCAGTTACTGCAATCTTACGTTGAACTTAAAGGTTGGGATGATCTTGAAGGAATCAAAGAAACAGAGATAGAGGGCGTGTGGTTTTATCGCAGTAGTGGTGGGAATCAGCGCCAACCATTCACTTACCAGTCAGGTATCATCATGCTTGGCCAGGGTAAAAAGAATATTTACATAGGCGACAGGCCGGTAACTTACGCGGCAGGTGATTACCTTGTGGTGGGGGTGCCAATGCCATTGGAATGTGAAGCTTTGCCTATTGATGGTGAGCCGTTACTGGGTTTGTCGATCAACATTGATTCTCAGCGTTTACACAGTTTAGTGAAAAAGCTTGAAGAGCAAGGTTTTCTAGAGAGTTACTGTAATAAGCACAAACAGAATTCGAGTGGCTTAGAGTCCACTAGAATGGAAACGGCGATGCTAGAGAGTTTCACTAGGTTGGCGAAGACACTGCATTGCGATATCGAAGCCAACATCTTGGGTAATGCAATGGTGACGGAGATTGTTTATCGCGCTTTAACAGGCTCTGAGGGCCGTGTGCTGTTTGATTTAGCCCATCATGATGGCCATTACGCACGCGTCGCCAAAGCATTGTCTAAAGTGCATGAAGAGTATGACCAAACCATTACTGTTCAATCGCTAGCTGACGAAGCAAACATGAGTGTGTCTGCTTTCCATAATGCTTTTCGTAACGTCACTTTCGAATCACCACTCCAATACTTGAAGAAGGTAAGGCTCAATAAAGCCAAGGAGCTGATCCAGTTAGAAGGCCTGCGTATAAGTGATGCCGCACGCCGAGTTGGCTATTCTAGCCCATCTCAATTCAGCCGAGAATTTAAACGTCATTTCAATACTACTCCAAGAGCGGTGTAATGTTTCCTATCAGCAATGAGGTTGTTAAACATGCGGCACTTCATATAGTGCAATCTTGCGCATACTTTTTGATTGACCGAGAAATATAAATTTTATAAATAACTGTTATTGATGTAGTAAGATTCTGTAGGAGGTTCATTTGCTCGATTTGTTAAAGAAAGTTCTGCTTATCAATTCGATGGCTGCAATGGTCGTTTTTGTGCTGTCGCAATTTTTCCTTTCTTTGCTTCTACTCGACTCGTCGATTTCTTATTTTTTGTCGTTATTGTCATTTGGATTTTGGCAAAACTTCTTTGGGAGGGAGGCGTTCATAGCAAAACAACGCGCTTAGATGATCCTATTACAGACAAAGTCTACAAAATGGTCGACTGGCACGATTTTGCTAAAGACCAACAAAAACACTATCGAATGAATTATCAAACGGGCTTAGTATTATTTATTGCTGGCTTACCGGCGTTTATTGCGTGCTTTGTTCTGCAATTCTTGTAATTACGGGTAAGAGGCAGTAATGGAAGAATATTTAGAACTGGATGTGATGACATTGGAGTCAATTTCAAAAGAAGCGGGCTTTCCAATAGATAGAGATGTGTATTTAGCGTCTCATACCCAATCGATGGAACAAGGACTGCTTGTCGAATATCGGCGACATAACAAGCTAATTGGCTACACGACGTTAAGTGATTTAGGCGATGGCAGCTGGTTTGTCCCTATGTTTGTGGTACACCCAGACTATAGAAGTAAAGCCGCTTTTCTTGTTCTATTTCGTGGCATTGTAAATATACTGAAAGATCGTGATTCAAGGGTATTAATGAGCAATGTTTTACGCTTAAATGAATTGTCGGTGCAGTTTCATAAGCGATTAGGGTTTGAAATAACACGTGAGAATCACTCAGGTTATGAGTTTACTCTAGCGTTGACTCCTGAAGTAAAGAGAAAATGGTCTAATTTCGTCGCTGTTACCTAGGGGTCATAAATAATTGTGGTTCGAGTTTGACCTCAAGTATGTGGTGCTTAATATCACCTTTCTATAAATCGCCTCACTATTAACGCTTCTCATCTATCGAGAGTAATCAACAAGGGCATGTATTATGTACAAAGTCGGAATCGTATTATTTGATGACTTCACAGATGTAGACTTCTTCTTGATGTATGACTTATTAGGACGAACGACGGACTCTTGGGAGGTTAAGGTTCTTGGAACTAATCCTGAGCATCGCTCACATTTGGGGATGATGGTGAAAACCGATGGCCATTTGAGTGAGGTTGCGCAGCAAGATGTAGTGCTGATAACAAGTGGTTATCGCGGTATTCCCACTGCATTGAAAGAGACGGAGTTCATGAATTCATTACAGCTGGATCCGAGCGAGCAGTTAATCGGGTCGATTTGCGCGGGATCTTTTGTGTTGCACGAACTCGGTTTACTGAAAGGTAAGAGGCTTACAACAAACCCGCATGCCAAACCAACATTAGAAGCGATGGGTGGCAACGTTCAAGATCTGCCTTTAGTCATCGAAGGCAATATTGCTACGGCTGGTGGATGCCTATCTCTGGTCTACTTAATCGGTTGGGTGGCTGAGCGATTATTTGATTCTAACAAACGTAGAGCGATTCAAAATCAACTCATCCCCGCAGGGCAGTTGGATCTCTTCGAAGCTCTTATCTCTGGAACCATCCAGTCTGCAGAGGCTGATAACTTACACAATAAATCAGTAAAAGCTGAGCTTACAGACGCAGTGGTTTGAATAGTTGCGATGCAACTTCTACAAAAAGCGTTTAACGAGAGAACGAAAAACAAGTTTATGCCATTTAGAATTATTTTAATGCTATGCCTAGCTCTGATGGGCTGCGCGTCCAGTGAAGCTTTACAACCTGACCCAACAAATATCACGTTGTTTTATGGCGAGACATCGATCTCCGCAGGCGTCTTAGAAGACAAAACATTTAATTCAATACTCGCCGATAGGGCTGAGAGTGTCACTTTTTCGGGCTCAATACGAAAACAACACTCTGGGTACTTGGTCGATATGTTGGTGATTCGTGAAACGAAAAAGCCACGCTCAACTCGACAATTAAACACATCACTCCATATGAAAACTGGAGAGTTAGTGGATGTGGGGGGCGTTAACAACGATATTTTTAGGGTGATTTTGGAGTAACTTGTTTAACGATGTGGATTAATATGATTTTTCGCTTTACCTCAACCTAACTTCAAGTCTTAAGCTTCTCTTACTTATTCAGAAGGAGCTTATTATGCAAAATAATTACGTTAAGGAACTTTCCGTTAAAACTTACCAAGAAGCGATTGAGGGAGAGGTCGTTAAATCAAAAGTTCGACCTTTTCATGCTCCGAGTTTTTTCAGTGGTGCCTTGTTATCTATGGCGGTAATGGGATTGTTTTCGGGCATGCCAATACTTTGAGTAATGGTTGACTCTCATCATCCTAGATAGAAACACAGAGAGTTCGAAATCTTACAATACACTACTTAAAGCGAGCTTTTAGAGTTACTTATGGATATATCTATATACTTACTTCAGCCAAGTGATGTTGATCCACTTTTGGAATTTGAACTCGAAAATAGAGAGTGGTTTGATCAATTTGTTCCTGCTAGGGATGATGGTTTCTATTCTGATTCAGGGGTTGCCGAGCAAATTGCGCGTTTCCTAAGGGAATACCAAAATGGTGAGCTGATCCCAATGCTAATTAAGGATGCCAGAGGCGTTATTTGTGGGAGAATCAACGTTCGCGATATCAGCAAAAATGGCGAAAGCGGGGAGCTAGGTTATCGGGTTGGTCGAGCTTTTGGTTCTAAAGGTGTCGCCTCTAATGCGGTTAGGAAGCTGCTGGTTTATCTGTCTGAACACTCATCTCTTAAATATGTTGATGCCTATGCTCTAGTCAGCAATATTGGTTCAAACAAAATATTATCAAATACAGGTTTTGAATTAGTTGAGTGTGTAGAAAACTACGCAGTATTCAAGGGAAAGCAACAGAATGCCAACTATTACCGCAAGGCAATATCCGTGTAAGTGGGCATTTGATATCTATTATTTTTCCTATAGTCAATGAGATAATAGGCCCGGAAAGATGAGCTCACACCATTGTGGTGAGAAACAATACAGAGATCAGTTTATGAACATTGTGACAGTCTATAGTGGTAATCAGCAGGTATACGCGAATTTATATCAGGGCTATGCGGCTGAGTTTTCAAAGATTATCGGAGACAAACCAGACGAGTATGGCTTGTTTGAGATTGACCCGACGCTTGGTGATGCCGTAACGGGTTATTTACTCTACATTGATGGCGTTCCTGCTGCATTAACTGCCATTGAAACCAAAGCGCCAAACGAGTTTGAGATTTGTGATTTCTATGTGGTGCCTTATTTTCGAAAAAATAAAGTCGGGAAGCAGTTTATCTCTGAACTGTTTGAACACCTAAAAGGCAGTTGGGAAATTAAACAAGTCCTGGGCGCAGATCATGCTGTTAAGTTCTGGAGAGAAGTCGTTAATGACTACACCTCAGGTAATTATGTGGAAGACCAGTACCAAGACGAAAAGTGGGGCTTGGTAACAAGACAATGCTTCAATCATGATGGTATTACAGAGTAAAACCTTATACATCAGAAGCTGGTAGCGTCCTTCTAGCCAGCTTCAGGCCTGTCTATTTTAAGGTTTAAGGTGTCTTCTAGATTTGGGGTAACCTTATTGCTTTATCGTTACTTTTGAGGATTTTTGCTTTCGATAATGCTGATCGCGATTGCTAAAAATAGCATATCTTTCACTAAGAAGAAGTTATTGACCAAAATACCATCGGATACTTTCCAAGCGTTTGGCGTGGTAATTAGAAAGCTCAGTGTCGCAACAAAGATAGACGCCGACGCAATGCCAGAATAGAATAGTTTTTGATTAAGTTCTTAATAAGATGAAATATGGAGATAAGTTATCAACGCACTTATATATGATGTTTTTAGTGGAGAGTCGGCTAAAGGGAATCCTTGTGGGGTTGTTGAATTAGAGCAATGGTTAGCAGATTCGGAATTATTAGAAATAACACATCAACTAGCACAGCCTATTACTGCTTTTGTGAAGAAATCGGGAAGTCAGTTCGACATCCGTTGGTTTGCATTAGATGGTGAGATAAACCTGTGTGGTCACGGTAGTTTAGGTGCTGGTACTAATTTGATCGAGCGGTATAAGTTTGAAGAGGTTACTTTAAACAGTGATTATGGACAGGTCGTGATTTCTAGAAAAGACGGCTTATCTCGATTGGAACTGCCAAGCTGGAATGGTAAACCTTATGTTGAGTGGAGTGATGTTCCAATTGATCTGTCGGCTTTGAATCAGCCCGTTGTCGATGCATTCTCTACAAGAGATTTAGTGTTGGTGTTGGACTCTGAGGAAGCAGTCAGGAACTTTACTCCTGATTTTGAACAGTATAAAAAAATCAATGATCTGCATGCTGTTATGGTGACGGCCAAAAGCTCAGATGACGGATATGTGCTTCGTTATTTCGCACCTAAGATCGGCATTTCAGAGGATTTAGCAACCGGTTCTGCGCAGTGTTCACTGGCTCCATATTGGTTCGATAAACTAGGAAAAGACAAACTATCAGTTCGTCAGCTTTCTAGTGCTGGTGGGTATTTTGAAGTGGAGAAGGGAGTAACTTCATCGATCATAGTCTCTGCTAGAGTTGAATGCCGTAGGTGAAAGTGTGTTGAGTCTATGATCAATACCGCGAACTAATTTTTGTTCTCAATATTAAGGATTTGGATTAGATTACTCTGATGTAGATCCCAACAATAAAAAGGGAATAGCGAGTGAAGATTCATAGAATTAACCCGACCAAGCGTTGGTCTGATATAACTGTTTTTAATGGTATTGCAAGCTTTGTTGAAGTTGCTGAGTCAGACACATCTGCGGGCATTAAGAGTCAGGTTCAACAAATCTTTGAGCAAGCTGAAGCGATGATGAGCCTGGTAGATAGCGATAAATCTCGCGTATTGTCGGTTACTATTTACCTAACGGATTTCGCTAACTTTGATGCACTCAACGAAGTATGGGAAGCATGGTTCCCTGAAGGGTGTGCGCCGAGCTGTGCATGTGTGAAAGCTGAACTGGCAACCCCTGAATTATTAGTTGAAATGTCATTCATGGTTGCCGCTGGGGAAAAGTTTCAATAAACCGGCGCACAGATAGATAAAACAAAGCCACTCAGGTGATTCACTTGAGTGGCTTTTTTGTTCGAATTACGAAATCGAGCTTAGGCGGCGTTGGTACTAAGCGATGCCTTGTTCTTTTGCCATCTGAGTCGCGATCTTAGGTGCATGCCATAAACATGGTAGTAAGATGAATGATACAGGAACGGCAGTAATAACAATGAACGACTGTAGCGCAGATATACCGCCAGAGCCCATTGAGATAAGTGCGATTGCTACAGCACCCATGATGATACCCCAGAAGGTGCGTACCGCTGCGTTTGGTTCTGTAGTACCTGTCATAACCACACTGATGGTGTAGGTCATTGAGTCACCTGTCGTTACGATGAACGTGGTGGTCAGGATAAGGAACAGTATCGCAATCAGAGTCGGAAATGGCAGTTGTGCAGTGATAGCCAGCAACACTGCAGGAAGGTTGAAGCCTTCAAACGCACTGGAAATCACACCAGGGTTTTCTAACTCAAACGCTAAACCGCTACCACCAACGATGCTGAACCAGAAGCAGGTTACCAGTGGAGCAACAATGCTGATAGACACGATCATTTGGCGAATAGTTCGGCCACGCGAGATGCGCGCGATAAAGATAGCCATCATTGGACCATAGCCTAAGAACCAACCCCAGAAGAATACCGTCCAACCACCTAGCCACGCTGTATCCTGTCGGTAAAGTGCCATAGGGATGAAGTTATCGATCATTTCACCCATGCCTTGCAAGTAGCCATCAACGATGAAGCTTGTTGGGCCTACAAGAAGGATGTAGCCGATAAGGCACACAGACAAGATAATGTTGTAACGGCTAACCAGTTGGATGCCTTTGTTCACGCCGCTCAATGCAGATAGGGTGTACATGGCGATAGCGAATAGAATGACGACGCTCTGAGTCGCAAAGCTGTCTGAGATACCAAACAGTTCACTTAATGCATAACTGATTTGAAGACCTAAGAAACCAATTGGACCGATAGTACCTGCAGCCACAGCAACAATACTACACGCGTCGACTACGTTACCGATCCAGCTATTAATCGCTTTCTCACCCAGTAATGGATAAAGCAAAGTACGCGGTTTAAGAGGAAGCCCTTTATCGTAGTGTAGGTGCATCAGTACGATAGAGGATAAGCCCCCTAAGATTGCCCAAGCAAGAAAGCCCCAGTGCATGAAAGACTGAGATAGGGCGTTGAACGCCATTGCTTGAGGATCAGCGTTGCCGTATAGAGGCGGAGCAGAAACGAAGTGAGCAATAGGCTCTGCCGCTGCCCAAAATACACCACCGCCTGCGAGCAGCGTACATAAGACAATCGACATCCATTTGAATGTGGTCATTTCAGGAAGGGCAAGTTTACCCAAACGAACGTGACCTGTGCGTCCTAGTGCAAGCACTAAGCCGATAATGAAGTTGAGTAGTAAGAGAACCTGCCAAAAAGCACCGAACCATTTAGTCGAGTAACTAAACCCGATGTTCACAAGTTCTGATAACGCCGAGGTGTTGGTGAAGGCAAGTATGACAAAGAGGGTTAAAAAGCTCCCACTTAGCCAAAATACTGGATTTCCAAGCTCTAGTTTTTCACCCAAAGATTGGGCTTTAGTGAAGTTAATAGAAGTAGATTCTGCGTTGATGTTTTCGTTGGCGACTTGCGTCAAGTTGGACATTATTTCTTCGCTATATTTGGCTTTTTCAAGCCTATGTATTTCTCCCACACTTGCATTGGAAATGTGAGGTTCGTCAAAAAAAGACGCGATACTATCACAATTGTTAAGAAAAAGTGGGCGAATTTAGAAAAGAAATCGGTTCTATGGCTAAATCACTCCCTTTTGGTTAGTTTTAAGACGAAATTTCAGAACGAATGAATAAAGTCGATATGAATGGAGTTTTGTAATTAATGAAGTGAGTTAGGCGATATTTTTTAGCGTACCCAAATAAATTTAATATTAGTTGTTCGTGCAAAATAAGTGTCGGCTCATTTCATGCTATAAACAAATTAATGCGAGTCATTTTATAAATATGGAATATTTTAGGTGTTAAATTGGCACTGTTACCTACAGTTGTTTTGCGAAGAGATTTAAGTGGTGAGAAATATGACACTTAAATTAAGTATCTTGAAACAGTAACTTAAGGAACAACTAACATGCACCTAAACCAAGGAAGAGTGGCCAAAAAGGTTTTTGCACTCAGTACTCTCACCGCGTCATGCTTAATGGCGCATAACAGCTACGCGGCTGTTGATTGTTCAACGTTAGAAGCGTGGGATTCTGCCACGGTATATACTGGTGGTGATCAGGTTTTATATGACGGCAGCGCGTACTCAGCGAATTACTGGAATCAAAACAACAACCCGAGCCAATTTGAAGGTGACTATGCACAATGGAAAAGGATTGATGTGTGTAGCGGCGGCGGAGACGGTGGCATGCCAAATGAAGCGCCAACGGTATCAGTTGCACTTTCAGCGGCTTCTGTTGATGTAGGTGGTGTGGTAACACTCACTGCAACGGCTGCAGACAGTGAAGGTGCGGTTGATAAAGTCGATTTCTATGTGGCAGGTTCTTTAGTTGGAACGGCTGCAACAAGCCCGTATACGCTTGACTACACAACCACTCAAGTAGGTACTTTGTCTATTTACGCAAAAGCGACCGACGATCAAGGTGCAACAACGGACTCAGCCTTGGCTTCTTTGAAGGTGAATGGTGCTCCAACGGTTAGTACATGTCGTCCTGATGGCTTGTATCAAACGCAAGGTATCGATGTTCCTTACTGTACAATTTACGATGATGAAGGCCGTGAGAAAATGGGTGCGGATCACCCTCGTCGTGTGATTGGCTACTTTACCAGTTGGCGTGCAGGAGACGACCCGCAAGCAGCTTACTTAGTGAATGATATTCCTTGGGAACAGCTCACACACATTAACTACGCGTTCGTGAGCATCGGTTCAGATGGCAAAGTGAACGTTGGTGACGTAAACGATCCAAATAATGCTGCTGTCGGTAAAGAGTGGCCGGGAGTAGAGGTTGACCCTGCATTAGGCTTTAAAGGTCACTTTGGTGCGCTCGCAACTGCGAAGAAAAAAAACGGTGTTAAAACACTAATCTCAATTGGTGGCTGGGCTGAGACTGGTGGCTATTTTGCCACAGACGGCAGTCGTGTCGCTGATGGTGGTTTCTACACCATGACGACTAATGCTGATGGCTCTATTAATCATCAAGGCATCGAAACATTCGCGACATCAGCGGTGGAAATGCTGCGTAAGTATCAATTCGACGGCCTAGATATTGATTACGAGTATCCAACTTCAATGGCTGGTGCGGGTAACCCACACGACAAAGACTTCATGGAACCGCGTCGTCAGTACCTATGGGCTTCATACCAAGTATTGATGAAAGTACTGCGTGAGAAGCTTGATGTGGCGTCCGCTGAAGATGGCAATCACTACATGTTAACTATCGCGGCACCTTCTTCTGGCTACCTATTACGCGGCATGGAAACATTCGATGTCACTCAATATCTTGATTATGTGAACATCATGTCTTACGACCTTCATGGTGCTTGGAACGACCACGTTGGCCACAACGCTGCTTTGTTTGATACAGGTAAAGATTCAGAGCTAGAACAGTGGAACGTATACGACACGGCGGCTTATGGCGGTATTGGCTACCTGAACACAGATTGGGCTTACCATTACTTCCGCGGTTCAATGCCAGCTGGTCGTATTAACATCGGTGTACCTTACTACACGCGTGGTTGGCAGGGTGTAACAGGTGGTGAAGATGGTCTTTGGGGCCGAGCTGCACTGCCTAATCAGTCTGAATGTGCAGCTGGCACTGGTGAAGGCGAGAAGAACAACTGTGGTCACGGCGCGATTGGTATCGATAACATGTGGCACGATACAGACCCTAAAGGAAACGAAATGGGCGCAGGTTCGAACCCAATGTGGCATGCAAAGAACCTAGAGAAAGGTATTTGGGGTTCTTATGCGGATGCTTACAAGCTTGATCCTGTAAACGATCCAACGGATGTTTTAAGAGGTACTTATACGCGTAACTACGACAGCGTGGCGGTTGCACCTTGGCTATGGAATGCTGAAAAAGGCGTGTTCCTTTCTACGGAAGATAAAGAGTCTATCAACGTGAAAGCGGACTACGTTATCGACAAAGAAATCGGCGGTATCATGTTCTGGGAACTGGCTGGCGACTACAACTGTTATATACTTGATGCAAGTGGCAACCGCACAACGGTTGATACCACAGAGCAAGCTTGTAACAGCGGTAACGGTGAGTTCCACATGGGTAACACAATGACTAAAGCTATCTACGATAAGTTTAAGTCGGCAATGCCATATGGCAACAAAGTCGCGACTGGTGCAATTCCTACCGAAGCATTAGACATCGCAGTATCGGTTGGTGGCTTCAAAGTCGGTGACCAAAACTACCCAATTAATCCTAAGATCATATTTACCAACAATACGGGTCAAGCACTGCCTGGCGGTACGGAATTCCGGTTTGATATTCCTGTATCTGCACCAGATAACGCGAAAGACCAATCTGGTGGTGGTTTGACTGTAATTGTTTCGGGTCATACTCGTGCGGATAACATCGGTGGTTTAGACGGTACTATGCACCGTGTAGCCTTTACATTACCTGCATGGAAAGAGCTTCCTGCTGGTGGCGTGTATGAGCTGGATATGGTGTATTACTTACCAATTTCAGGCCCTGCAAACTATGCCGTTAATATAGGTGGTGTTGATTATGCGTTTAGCTTTGAGCAGCCAGATTTACCTTTAGGTGATATTAGTTCTGGTGACGGTAACCCTGGCGACGGTGGCACAAACCCTGGTACTTGTGATACCGCAGGCTTAACTGTGTACCCAGATCTGCCACAGAAAGACTGGGCTGGCAATCCAAGCCATGCCAATACGGGAGACCAAGTGGTTCACAACGGCAGTATTTACCGAGCTAACTGGTGGACAAGTTCTGAGCCGGGCAGTGACGGTAGCTGGACTAAAGTGTGTTCATAGTATTGATTTTTTGATAGAGGTGAGAGCTTTCTAGCTTAGCCTCCTAAAACAAACCACTTAACGTAGAGTTAAACGCCGAACTCAATCCTGTTCGGCGTTTTTTTATTCATGGTCTTACTATGCTTTACGCCTGTTATGTCCGAACGGTGAAAAAGCAGAAGGTAGTGAGCGTGTAGAAGAATAACAGAGATAAAAAAGCCCAAATAGAACGATCTGTTTGGGCTTTTTTAGAATAGTTTGAAATCGCTAGTCGCTAAATTAAGCTTTTGCTTCTTTCATCGCTTCCGCTTTTTTCTCCTTTTGCATTTTTGCAAGGAAGTAGATGTTTACACATGCGATGAAGCCGTTGGTTGCAACCACTGGCCAAGCGTCAATCATAACGCCGTATGCTGTGAAGAGTGCACAGCCAATAAAGTTAAGGACACGTAGGCGAACGATATCTTTCATTGTTAGTGAAATTGCGACCATAATAGACGCAGCGTAACCTAAAATCTCAACCATATTGAATTCCATTGTTTGACTCTCTTAAATTTGCCGATACTTTGTCGGTACCAATTCTTCTCTTCATGAGATGATTGAGGAAGCTCCGTGCCTCGAATGGCCTGGTTATGTTTAACGGGTTAGACTATACCAACTCCGTTTTTGTGATTAAACCCCCAAAATAGGTTGAAGTGAAGGTTAGCGATTACGCAAACGTTTAATGCATTTTCGCTTAACATAATTACTGTTTATGTTGGCAGTCAAATTGATAATCATTGATATATAGGTAAAGCCTCTAACCATGATAAAACGATCCATTTGTGCAACAAAAAACATAATGACCGCTGTGCTTGTGAGCTTGATGATCATTGGGCTGACGGCATGTACGAGCTAAGAGCAACTGCCTGTGCATGATTATGGGGTTGTTACTAGCTTGACTTCGAGTTTATGAAAAATGGCGTCACGACTTATTCATAGCACCCACAATCAGAACAGGTATATCTCTCTAAGAAATACAATGAAACCGTCGTGACTGACATGGTACGTGATGCGATTGAAGAGCAGTTAACTGAAAAGGGGTACCGCTTAAAGCAAGGTTGGGGTGTTGGTGATGTGGTGGTTGGCTTTGGCTTAGCCGAAGAGTCAGAGCTGAATGACAATTCCATTTTCGATGCGGAGCAGCTCTCTACAGGTGTTCCATTCTATGATGGAAGGGACAAATTCGTAGAAAAAGGCTCTATATACATCGTGTTTTCCGTGCCAAATTCTCAGGTGATCTAGTGGCGGGCGCTAGCGCAAACGGGTATTCAGGCCGATCTTGAAGCAAGTGAGAGCAAAGAGCGAATTTCTGGTTTTATGGAGATGCTATTTAGACAAATGCCAGAGAGATAAATAGCAAATACTAAGTAGGGAGAGTATTTGCTTGATCAATATTAACGGTCGAAAAAATGAACAGATCGCAGAATATACTTTTTTATTTGTAACTAAAGGTACATTTGCGTAAAGCAACGTAAAGTTCGCGCTTCTTTTGCTAGCATTTGTCTATACTGGTCAAAATGTTAACTTAGGTTTAATTCAATGAAACTGGTCTCCAAATACTCTCTCCCTTTATTAAGTATATTCATTGTAAGTAACGCAGCGATGTTTAGCACTGCAGCTATCGGAGCACCTTCTATAGTACCGGCTCCGCCAACTCTGGGCGCGAAAGGGTATGTGTTAATCGACTTTAATTCTGGTGATGTGCTCGTCGAAAAAAATGCGCACACCAAGTTGAACCCAGCAAGCTTGACCAAACTGATGACCAGCTACGTGGCAGGTCAGGAGATGAAGCGAGGCAACATCTCCGCAGATGATAAAGTCAGAATTAGTGAAAACGCTTGGGCAAAGAATTTCCCTGACTCTTCAAAAATGTTCATCGAAGTAAATACCGACGTCGCGATGATGGATCTATACCGAGGCTTGATCATTCAATCGGGTAACGATGCCAGTGTTGCGATTGCAGAGCACGTTGCAGGCTCTCAAGATGCCTTTGTTGATTTGATGAACTCTTGGGCTGCTTCGCTTAAATTGGAAAACACTCACTTTGCAAATGCGCATGGTTTAGACGCTGACGACTTATATTCAACGCCTTACGATATCGCAATGCTTGGCCGAGCAATCATTAAAGATCTACCAGATGTTTATGGCTTATACAGTGAGCGTTCTTTCAGTTACAACGGCATCACGCAACATAACCGCAATAGCTTGCTCCGTGACAGAAGTTTAACGGTTGATGGCATGAAAACCGGTTATACCTCGGGGGCGGGCTACAGCTTAGCGAGCTCGGCAACACAAGGTGAAATGAGACTTATCGCAGTTGTGATGGGCGCATCGAGTGTTAAAAGCCGTGAGTCAGACAGCAAGCAGCTCTTAAGTTATGGCTTCCGATTCTTCGATACGCTTAATGTCCACCAAGGTGGCGACCAAGTGGCTGAAGAGAAAGTATGGTTTGGTGACCAAGACACTTTGAAGCTTGGGGTTGCAGAAGACACATTTATCACGCTACCAAAGTCAGACAGTAAAAAACTCACCGCATCTATCGAATTAAACTCGGAACTCAAAGCGCCGATTACAAAAGGTCAAACTTTAGGTGTCGTTCATTACACGGTTGATGGCGAAGATGTTAAAACTCAGCATTTGATCGCACTTGAATCGGTTGAGCAGGGAGGCTTGTTCAAACGTTTGATGGACTACTTTAAATTGTTCTTCTCAAGTTTGTTCTAAGCGAACTGACACCATAACGAAAAGTAAAACGACTGGGCGCCATGATTCAATCACAGCGTCCTTTTTGTTGTTTCAGAACCGGAAAAAGCGAGGTGAATAACGTTCTTTATTAGCAGTCGCTGATGGTTTCGATTACTATACGCAAAATTTAGCAGTGTAGTTACTTATGACCATAGAGATAAAGAACATCACCGAACCTGAAGTAACTTGCGCCAATTGCCAGGCATGCTGTTGTCGTTTAGAGGTTATGATCATCACAGATACGGGTGTCCCAGAAGAGCATATTGCTTACGATGAATGGGGCGGTGAAACCATGAAACGTCTAGATGATGGTTGGTGTTCAGCGGTAGATAGGGAAACACTGATGTGTACTATCTATGAAAACCGTCCATGGATCTGCCGTGAGTTCGAAATGGGCTCTTTTGAGTGTGTCGACCAGCGTAAAGAGGTGATGGGTTAGGTAGTGTTAGCAACCGGTTGATTCATATTGTTAATCTCAATACACGATTTCTTGTAAGTCAGGGCTTTATATCTCGATTGGATATAGAGCCCTGATTCGTTTTACTGATTTAGTTTTGTGTGAGAACGAGTCGATTTAGAACTCAGAAGGCACTTCAAATTCCATCCATTCCCCGGTTGTTGGGTGAATCAGTTTGAGGTAGCCCGCATGAAGGTGCAGACGTTCGCGCTTGTAGCCATATAGGTCATCACCACGAATTGGCACTCCAAGTCCTTGTGGATGGGCACAGTGTACACGCAGCTGGTGAGTACGGCCTGTTTTAGGATACAAGTGCACCTTGGTTTCTCCGTTATTGGTGCTGACCGCTTGCCAATGCGTTTCTGCATTACGTCCATGTTTATGACAAACGAGCTGTCTTGGTCTGTCGCTGATATCGCCACGTAAAGGAAGGCTGATGTCACCAGATTCAAGCGTTATTTCGCCATCAAGTAGTGCGGTGTAACGCTTTTCGACCGTTCTATCGATGAACTGCTTTTGGATATGCTTGTTGGACTCGGCTGTTAGCGCCAAGATCAGCAAGCCAGAGGTCGACATATCCAATCTATGGATAATCAACGGGCCTGTTGCATCTGGATAGCGTGCTTTAATACGCGTATATACTGAGTCTTCGATGAACTTGCCTGGAACCGACAAGAACTCTTCGGGCTTGTTCACGACCACGATCTCTGCATCTTCATAAACAATATCAAACGACTTACCGACCGCAGGATTTACGATAAGCGGATTATCTTCTAGCTCAATGCCACTTAGCTGATGCTCAAGGATCTCAAAGCTCTTACTTTGGCAAACTGGGTAGAGGTTTCCGTGTTGTCGAATAATATCTGTTGGCGGTAGTCCCCACCAAAACTCGGCTAAAGCTAACGGTGAAAAGCCCTGTTCAAAGGCAAAATTAAGCAATTTAGGTAGGCAGCAGTCACCAGAGCCTTCAAGCGCATCTTTACTATCTAATAATTCAAGCAGGCTCTTTGACTGTGCCGCTTGGTTGAGAAAGCGATAGTGAGACAAACGCTGTGTTTCTAAATCAGCAGAAATGGCGTGATAGTCATTCTTACGGCTTTTAAGCTCGCTTTCGATAGCGTCTACTTGTGATTGCTTTTCAGAGATCTTTTCTTTCCACTCGATCCGAAGTGCTTTGAGATCGCGCTTCTCTTGGCTGCTTTGATTACCTAACTGCTTTAGTAGGTTGGCCGCAGACTCTAGATTTCCTAGTTTTTTTTCTTGGTTAGCTTGCTCTCTCAGTTCATTGCGCAGTGCTTTGTTGGCAGCCATAGTGAGCTGAAATGCTTCTATTGATTTGCTCGCGGCGTTTTTCAGTTCGCTCAGCGTTGATGTCAGTTCATCTAAGTTATGAGAGTGCTCTAGGTTAGTAATGTCGTCAGCTAGAGTCGTTTGTTGAATTAAGCTGTGTCTATTTTGGTTTTCAAACTGCTTTTTATCAAATGCAGATGGAACAAAGCTAAAATTCGATAGTTGAGACTCTAACGACGAATCGAGTTGCAAACCTGAATATGCAGAAAGGTAGCCCAATTCTTGAGTTCGAGGATGTTGAACCAGAAGAACGGCATAGAGATTACCTTGTGATGTTTCATTGACACCACAGTCAAGGAGTGACTGTTGAAGCTGCTGCATCGCTATTTCACACAATGGGTGCGGAGTATAGTAATACGGGAATGTAAAACGCTCTGGCAGCGATAAGGTTTGATTCGCTGTTTGGTTTAACGTGTGCAGTGGTGTGTATTGAGCAAGGTTTGCTGACATGAAGATCAAACTCTATGGGTATTCAGTTTAGAGCTCGGTATTGTTGTCGAAATAAAGGTAAATGAGAAGCCAAAGCGGAAGATAAATCGGTTTTGGCTTCATTTAGACAGTCATTTTCACGCTATGGAATTATTGCATAGACTGAACATCGATTAATTGGAGTGTTCTAACTCGAGTTGCTCCGCCTTTTGGTAAGCAGGGTGGCTCGCCAAAAGCTCACCGTATTTAGCAATATTAGGGTAGAGCGCAGTAGCACCAAAGTTACCGATGATTTCAACGATGAACGACATCATAAAATCGGCGCCAGTGAGTGTTTCCCCTACAAGGAAGGTTTTTCCTTCGAGAGATTGGTTTACGAAGGTTAGGATCTTTTGATTTTCGCCATCAGCATAACTACCAAGGAAGTTTGTTTCGGCGCCGTCTTTCATCACGAAGATCTTAAGCAGCATTGGTAAAATACCCGAACTCTCAGCAAAGTGTAGCCACTGAGAATACTCAACGTATTCAGCTGTACCGCGTGCTGGTGCAAATTTACCTTGGCCAAACTTGTCGATGAGATACTCAATAATCGCGCCAGATTCGCTGATCACCACACCATCATCTTCAATGACTGGAGATTTACCAAGAGGGTGAACAGACTTCAGTTCAGGTGGTGCTAAAAACGTGACACTGTCTCGTTGATAAGGTTGGATTTGATAGTCGACACCAAGCTCTTCGAGTAGCCAGATGATGCGCTTCGAACGCGATTTATTTAGGTGATGTAAAGTAATCATAGTTCTACCTATTCTATCCTTGAGCTATTTTGTTTCGTTAGTTTTGATAACAAGTTTACCGAAGTTCTGGCCTTCTAACAGACCCATGAAAGCTTGTGGCGCTTCGTCTAGACCTTCAATTAGATGTTCGCGGTAGTGCATTTTTCCTTGAGACAGCCATTCAGTCATTTGAGTTGCGAATTCGTTGTAACGGTGCGCGTAGTCGTCAAAGATGATGAAGCCTTGCATCTTAATACGCTTAACTAGAAGGGTGCCCATAAGGCTAGACATACGGTCTGGACCCTCAGGGAATGATGTCGCATTGTATTGTGAGATAAGGCCACAAACAGGAATTCGAGCGCCTGTATTAAGCAGAGGCATTACTGCATCGAATACCTTGCCGCCAACGTTTTCAAAGTAAACGTCGATGCCTTTATCACACACTTTCGTTAATTGCTCTGGGAAGTCATCTGCCTTGTGGTCGATACATTCATCAAAACCAAGAACCTCTTTCGCGTACTGACATTTCTCTTGACCGCCAGCCACGCCAATGACACGACAACCTTTTAACTTACCAATTTGTCCAACCGTAGCGCCTACTGGGCCAGTTGCAGCCGCTACCACTAACGTGTCGCCTTCTTTCGGTTGGCCGATATCCAGTAACCCCATGTAAGCGGTAAAGCCTGGCATGCCCATGATGCCCAGTGCGTAAGAAGGGTGAGTCGGCTCTTTTCCTAGCTTGATAAGACCTTCACCGTTCGACACGCCATAATCCTGCCAGCCTGTGTAAGCTAAGACCCATTCGCCAACTTCATAATCGCTGTTGTTTGATGCTTCAATCTGACACACAGTTGCACCAACCATCACCTCATCAAGAGCGACTGGATCGGCATAAGATTTTGTATCATTCATACGGCCACGCATGTAAGGGTCGAGAGATAGGTAAACCGAGCGAAGTAACATTTCACCTTCGTTGATTTTTGGAGCAGCAACGGTTTCTAAGCGGAAGTTATCTTGAGTTGGTGCGCCGACAGGGCGAGAAGCTAATACGATGCGACGATTGTCTTGTTGAGTCATTGGATGTCCTTAATTTTATATTGTGCTTATCTAGAATTAGACCAGTCGTCTAGTGTTGTTTCCTAAAAATCCCGCCGTTATCAAGTTTAGAAGAGGGCGGGTGATTTATTTAAGCTAAAATAGTAAATGCCAATAAAACGCAGTGCGTGTTAATGGCTTCCACCTTTTAAAATTTGTTCGGTGAGGCGTAATGCCGACTCTAAGTTCTGTGAACTTTGGCTTAACTTGCTTAATAAACTAGCGCCTAGCCACATTGAGTATAAGTTCTGGGCTGCTTCTTGGCTGTTTTCTACTGAGATAGAGCCATCTTCAATACCGCCAACAATACAATGCTGGATGGTTGTTGTGACTTTCTCAGCACCTTTTAGCAGAGCCTGACGCATAGGATCAGAAAGGTCTGATACTTCAGCACCGAGTTTAACGACTAAACACTTGTGCGCATTACAGGTACCGTTCTCAATCTTTGACCACAGCGAAAAGTAACTCAAGATTCGTTGATAATGGTTGCCTTCACCGTGCATTAAAATGGATTCAATCTTAGTGATGTAGTTTTCAAAATAGTGCTGGATTAGCGCCTCACCAAATTGCTCTTTTGATTTAAAGTAGTGGTAAAACGACCCTTTCGGTACTTCCGCTTCTTTAAGCAATTGTGATAAACCAACGCCATTGAAGCCGTTGTTCACTATGAGTTGATAGCCAATATTCAAAATATGCAGGCATGTGTCATTCGTTTTTTCATTCATGGTCGATACTATAATCTAAACTAGACCAGTCGTCTAGTTGCTGTGTTATTACTTAATTAATCGTGTTAAATGGATGATTGTTAGTATTTAGGTGCTTTTAAAGCAATGGTTTACTAATAAAAAGCCCCGACATGTGTTGCATGTCGGGGCTTAACGTAATAGTTACTTTCAATTGAGCGGGTTACTGGATAGAGATTAACTCAACATCAAAAATCAATGTTGCTGATGGTGGGATTGGGCCCGTACCACCTTTGCCGTAACCTAGCGTGCTTGGAATGAATAGGCGTACTTTTTGACCTTCTACCATATAAGTCAAACCTTCTTGCCAGCCTTTGATTACTTGCTTCAGAGCGAATGAGATTGGCTCCCCACGTTCTACAGAGCTATCGAAAACCGTGCCATCGATCAGAGTACCGTGATAGTGAACCGTTACTTTGCTGTTTTTAGTAGGGTGAACAGTGCCAGTGCCTTCTTCAAGCACTAGGTACTGAAGACCGCTTTCAGTCGTGATCACACCTTCTTTTTTTCCGTTCTCTAGTAGGAATTGTTGACCATGTTCGAAGTTTTCTGCACCAGACTTATGATTTGTCCAAGTACGATAAATCATGAAACCCGCCAAAAGAAAGACGATGACCGGGATGACAAATTTAGACATAGTAGAACCTATTATATTTATTACTTAGTTTATTAATGAGCTGACTAAAGTCGCGCTTATGGTTGAGTCAAAAGGTAGTTGATGGTTTTTGCGATGCCTGCAACGTCTTGGTGACCTGCTGTCAGTACTTGGTATTTACCGTTAACGATAAACGTTGGTACTGAGTTGATCTGACCTTTTACTGAAATTTCTTCTGCTTTCTTAACATAGTCAAAAAGCGTTACTTGTTGTTCTTTATTCAACTGGTATGGGCTAACCAAACCACGAGAAGTAAAAGCAGTTTCTAGCGCTTGTTGACGTTGCTCTGGTGTTGCGTTTGCACCCATTTGAACAGCGCCGAATAAGTCGTCCATGAAAGCGTGATCTGGCGTTGCATCAAGCTGCATCACTGCTGTGTAGTAAATCATTGCGCTGATTTGAGCACTTTCATTGAATGTTACGTGCATCTTGCCAATTTTCTGGTCCGTTAGAGACTCAATCTCTGGAATTGTACTTTCCATTTGGCGACAGTGACCACAATTTAGAGAGAAGATTTCAGTGATCGGTGACAGGTTAAATTCTGTTAGAACAGTTGGAAGCGCCTCGTATTGAACGCCTTTTTGCGGCTCGTCTGTTTCGCTACAACCAGCAATAATAAGTACAGCAACGAGCGCAGTGAAGAATTTAGTAAATGGTTTAAACATTATGTTTACTCTAGCGATGAGAAGTCGTGAGATTCTAACTATTTAGTACGAATTGGAAAACAATTATAAGGTAAATAAATGCAAACAGTTCGAACTAGTGGGGTAAGACAGGTTAGTTGACGGTTAACTGTGATCAAAAGCATTTTTTTAGAAGTGCATTCTTTTTGTCTAAAGTTTTTTTCTGGGTGCCGATATAGACATTAGTAAATGGTTTATCTGCATGAGTGGTTGGTGAAGTAATGAGATATTTAGCGATAATGTTAAGCATAGCTTTGGCTGGGTGTGAAACGACGTTACCAGCCGGTCTGTTAGGCGATAATCTGCTAGAGACAGCACCGCAGACGGATTATGATTTGATGCATCCAGAGTGGGGCGTTGTTCAAACAACAACTACAAACCGTGGCGGTTACTCAATGCAGAGTAGCTCTCAGCATCAAAGAACCATAACCACTAACTACGGTCGCGGCGTGTCAACGAACGACCCGCTAGAAGTGTTTCTAAGACAAAACCGCATCGACTTTGAAGTGTTGCCAGGTAATCATGTGATGGTAAAACTTGAGCAACGTGTGAATTTCAAAACAGGATCTGTGTTCCCTGAACCTGCTTACAACCAATGGTTAGACACACTTGGTAGTTACCTTTCTCAGCGCCAAGACATCGATATCGTGATTGAAGGTCATACTGATAATACAGGTACAGATCGTATCAATGATCCTTTATCAGAGCAGCGCGCAAAAGAGGTGAAAGCTCGCTTAGAAAGCAACTACGTATCGAGTCGTTCTATTTATACTCGCGGCTTTGGTGAGTATGTTCCAGCGTGTACCAATGCTTCCCCGCAAGGTAAGGCGTGCAACCGCCGAGTAGAGCTGATGCTGATCGTCGCGAAATAGTTATTGGCGTTTTGTTCTCAAAAATAGAGCGCGAATAGCAGAAATAAAAATCCCTCACATTTGAGGGAATTTTTTTATCTGATTTTCGCTTAGCTTGTTAGCTTATGCGAACTGCTTTTCTAAGTAAGCGACGATGTCTGAAGACTCGTACATCCACTCAGTTTTGCCGTCTTTCTCAATACGTAGACAAGGCACTTTCACACGACCGCCGCCCGCTTCAAGCTCTGCACGGTGCTGTTCATTGTTTTTAGCATCACGAAGTTCAAACTGAACCGATTGACGTTTCATCGCGCGGCGCACTTTTACACAAAATGGGCACGCTTCGAATTGGTATAACGTGTGTGATTTAGCTTGCTCGTTGACTTTGTTTTGTTCTTCTTGTGAACGTTTTACGCCACGAGGAGTAAAAACAAAATTTAATAGCAAAATGACACGACCTAAGAACCAACGGATAAACTTCATAACTCTCTCTACATATTTAAAATTAGCGTTACAATTTACAGCATTATACACAAGTTTTGCCAGATGCTCGCAACAAACCGCCAATATCTATTTTGTCCGTTCAATCGTGTGAGACTTAGCCACATTTAGCCCTAAGCGCTTCGACAGTCGGGTTAGGTTTGCTCGGTCCGTCTTTAGAACTCGTCCGGCCTGCGCCCAGTTAAAGTTAGCTTCTTCTAACACCTCTGTGATGATGCTACGTTGAAAATCGTCGGTTGCACCACGTAAGCCTGCCGACAGATCGACCGTTGGCGTGGATAGCGGAGTGGTTTTAGCTTGAGTCTTTGCGACTGGCTGATCTTGATCCAGCGGCACACAATCTTCTTTGGTGATTGTCACTAGATTCTTGTTGGTACTACGGGCAAGTGCTTTCAATGCTGAACGACTGATTACATGCTCAAGTTCACGGACGTTACCTGGCCAACCATAGTGGTTTAGGAATACAAGAACATCAGAGCGGAATTTCACTTGGTTGATGCCGAGCTTACGACGAGCCTGTTCTAGGAAGAAACCGGCGAGCAAGCTGATGTCGTCTCCACGATCTTTCAAAGCAGGGACCGCAATAGGGTAAACACTTAATCGGTGGTATAAATCGGCTCTGAATCGACCGTCCTCCACTTCTTGCTTTAAATCTCGGTTAGTTGCTGCCAACACACGTACATCAATGGTTTGAATGTTGTCTTGACCTACAGGTTGAATTTCGTTGTTTTGCAGCGCACGCAGTAACTTGCTTTGCGCGGCTAGCGGCAGTTCACCAATCTCATCGAGGAATAGGGTACCGCCATCGGCAAGTGCGAACTTACCTAAGCGGTTTTTGTCTGCGCCTGTAAATGCACCACGTACGTGACCAAACAATTCACTTTCAACCAGGTTCTCAGGAATAGCCGCGCAGTTTACGTAAACCAATGGATTACGCTTACGCTGCGATTGATGATGTAGAGTACGAGCGACCAGTTCTTTACCTACACCTGTATCACCGTGAATCAGAATGTTGAATTCTGAAGGCGCTACTACAGCGATGTCGTTCTTGAGCGCCACCATGGTGTCACTGTTACCAATCAATTCACCGCCTTCGCGTTCCCACGCTTCAACGTTCAACTCTTCTAATAGCTGTTTGGATTGTTTTGCTTGATGCTCAAGCTGAGAGAAAGTTAATGCCATCTGCATGCTTGATGCTGCAATGGCAGCTAATACTTCAAGATTACGCGCTGGAATATTAGCGAAGACATCTGGCTTAAGGCTGTCTAGTGTTAGAACCCCTAATAGTTTATCGCCAAATAGCAAAGGCAGCCCCATACAGGCGTGCATTGGCAGGTCGCCATCATGGTCGATCAGTAAACCATCAAAAGGATCTGGGAGGGAACTATCAGAATCGAAACGAACAGGAGAGCGAGATGCACATATCTCCGCAAAACGTGGGTGCTCTGAAATGATAAAACGACGACCGAATGTGTCGCGGCTTAGCCCTTGCATCGCGATAGGTACTAGAGTGTCACCTTGAAGGCTTAATAGCGCGACACAATCACACGTAATGGTTTTACGAATGGCATCTATTAAGCGATTAAAACGATCTTGATCGTTTACACCACTTGCGAGGCCAATGGTCATTTCCATGAGGGTAGATGCGGAGATATCTTGCATAAAAAACTCTAACTGTGTGTGTTTATATACATCATAGAGTCTTATTGACTTAAAAAAAAGGTCTTTTTGACATTTTTATAAAGAGATTTTTGTGAATAAAGCCAGTGCTGGCGGGGCTTGAAAAAGTTGGCACTGATTGTGCAAAAGAGACAGTGAAGCCCAATTATAGCGCTGATTAAACAGACTATTCTTGTTCTCAAACAATCAGGTAGCATTAATCAGGTTTCGCGATTTTTTGAAATGAAAAAGAGTCAAATTAACTCAGTTTCTAAGAATAACTAAGCTTTCAGAAAATCGATAAGTCATTCTTAATTTTTAAGTAGTCAAAATGACATAATAGGTCATAAGGCTCAGTGTTCGGAGTAAATTCATGCTTAACAATGCACATATCGAAATCATCAAATCTACTATTCCTCTACTTGAGAGCGCAGGCCCAGCTTTAACTCAGCACTTTTATCAACGTATGTTCACACATAACCCTGAGTTAAAAGATATCTTCAATATGACTCACCAAAGAACAGGTCGCCAAGGCGTAGCACTGTTTGAAGCTATTGCGGCATATGCAAAGAACATTGAAAACCTAGCAGCGTTAACAACAGCGGTTGAACGCATTGCTCACAAACATACAAGTTTTAACATTCAACCAGAGCACTACCAAATTGTTGGTTTACATCTGATTGAAACACTGCGCGAGCTGGCAACAGACGCATTTACACCTGAAGTTGAAGAGGCGTGGACAGCGGCTTACCTTTTCTTGGCTCAAGTATTCATCGATCGTGAAGCTGAGCTTTACCTACAACGTAAACAAGCTGTTGGCGGTTGGGAAGCAGCACGTACGTTCGTGATTGCAGACAAGATTGAAGAATCAGCACTAGTAACAAGCTTTATTCTACAACCAAAAGATGGCGGTGACGTTCTAGATTACACGCCTGGTCAATACATCGGTATCGAAGTTAAGCCAGAAGGCGCGCAATACAGCGAAATTCGCCAATACTCACTATCAGATAAGCCGAACGGTAAGCAATACCGCATCTCTGTTAAGCGTGAAGGCCATGGCCAAGAAACACAAGGCGTGGTTTCTAACCACCTACACGACACGGTTGCTATCGGTGATGAAGTAAGCCTTTACGCTCCGGCGGGTGACTTCATGTATCAAGAGCGCTGTAAGCCAGTAACGCTTATCTCTGCAGGTGTTGGTGTAACGCCAATGCAGTCAATGCTTGAGTTCCTGAATACTGAAGAGAAAAACGAGCCAGTGCTTTACCTACATGCTTGTGAAAATGAAAATCAACACTCATTCACTAAACGTGTGAAAGACATCGTTGCTGGTAAAGGCTGGTCTGCGAAGACATGGTACATTAACAAAGAAGCATCAGCGTGTGAGAATACGCATGAAGGTCAAATGGATCTTGCTTCGATCTCTGATACTGAAGGATTTAAAGACAGCGATTTTTACATCTGTGGCCCTGTAGGCTTTATGAAGAACATTGTTGAGCAGCTAGATGCACTTAAAGTTGACCGCTCTCGTGTTCACTACGAAGTATTTGGCCCTCACGCTAACTTCTAAGATCTTAAGGTAGTTGTGTTAACACTCGCCTGGTATATTAAAAAACTTGCCCAATCAAAAGGCCTCACAGTGTGA